>CAMEKS010000001.1 GCA_945921465.1 uncultured Clostridia bacterium
TTTTTTTATCCCTCGGAGGCTCTGGTGTGATGTCACACACCGACAACTATCGTTGCCAGAACTCCGGACTACATCCAGTGTAGTCGGGGACGCTGCCCGACACTTCCGCATACGCTTCAGCCGATCTCCGAGGGAGCACCAACAATAATCACTCTGATATGAGTGATTTTTTTATCCCTCGGAGGCTCTGGTGTGATGTCACACACCGACAACTATCGTTGTCAGAACTCCGGACTGCGTCCAATGTAGTCGGGGACCCTGCCCGACACTTCCGCATTTCAAAATATTTAGTAATCTTAAATAAAAATCGCGCTGTGAATTTATTTAATTTTATGCCGTCTACTATGATAGAAAAATTTTGTTAAAATTGCATAGTTTTTGGACGCTAGATAATGTGTTAAGAAGTTTACAATCAAGAGTTATGGGTGGCATTGATTAATTTGATTATTTAGAAAATCCTTTTGTCTACTAGATAATAATATAAAAAAAGAAAATGTAATTTACTATTACATTTCCTTATCGTCGATTGTAGAAATAATTGTGTCCGATCTTAATCCTAGATATAATAAAGCGGACTCCAACTCCATACACGAGTCTATTTCCTTAAGAGTAGAATTTGTTACTTTTAAGTTTTTAATTGTAGAACCACGCATACACTTATATTCCATTTTTGGATTGTTTGCCAATATTCGGATAGTGTCAGCAGTGCAATTGTAGAGCGCATTTTCTTCGA
The DNA here is from genome assembly GCA_945921465.1 of uncultured Clostridia bacterium. Lineage (GTDB taxonomy): Bacteria > Bacillota > Clostridia > Christensenellales > UBA1242 > UBA11490. Next base: position 734 of record CAMEKS010000001.1, read on the forward strand.
TGTTTTCGGCTCCGTTTGATACTTCTATTATACCACCCACCAAATCATGACATTCATACGGGCTAATTATGTTTGTGTTAGGAATTTTGTAGATATTGTCAAAATGTTGTGGTTCGTTGACAACTATATTAACCTTTGTGTTTTCTTGCATCTCTGTGCTTGGGACATATTTGCCAATGTATCTCATATATTGTTGCACAACAGAGTTATCATTAGTATGAAAAACAACATTATTAGCAATAGTTATATCATCTAGTGCATTATCTCTTGCTGTGTTGTATGGGATCGGCTTTTGCTCTGGGCTTGTCAAGTCTACCTCTATTTGTTGTGCAATGTCTTTTGGCAACAATTTCATCGTATATCCGTTGCGTACAGAAGTATCGTTGCCATTATTTTGTTGTTGTTTGATATAATTGTCTGAATATCCGCTAGCGAAGTGTTTAACGTGTTGTTTTCTTTTCTTCATAATTAATAGTCCTAATATGATTGTTCTATTACAATTCTATCATAGTATTACTAATTGTCAATATTCAATTTAGAAGTGAAAGGAATTTAGAATTGGTTTTACCTTAATTGATATATTTAGCTAAACTTAAACTGTTATTAATTTATACTTTGATATTCTGGGTTAAAATAACCGCATACTTTGCAAATAAGAAATTTTTGCAATTATATATGTAAGCCCGCGAGTACGGTGTTTTGATTATGATAAACCAAAATTTATATAATGCTGTATATTAGTAATAATTGATAAAAGTTTTGCAAAAGTGAGATAAATTTATTGAAATAATTTACGAATTGGTGTAAACTAACTGAGTAGATCATTTAAGCCGAAATTTTAGAAAAAATTTTGTTATATTAAATGTGATTTTATACAATGTTGCCTCGAATCGATTTGATATACTTATGATTAGGCTTAAAAATACTAATTACGCATCATTATGTAGGGTTATTGAGCACAATATTATGCTTAAGCAATTAAGGTGTGATACACATCAATTAATGCATTAATATCTAAAGTCATTAGATAGTGATTGGTTATTGTCTTACTTAACTAAAATCTATAATTATGCACCTGTAGCTCAATTGGATAGAGCATCAGTCTTCGGAACTTGCTCGCCTTATAGCCTATTAGGCTTATAGTCTTGATGACAAGACCACTCGCACTTTCGGCTAAGGCTCCGCTCCCCATTGCCTTGTTTCACAATCCAACGGGGTCCCCCATATTCCCTCAGTTCCTCAGAGAACTAGATAATACAATAATGCATTAATATCTAAAGTCATTAGATGGTGATTGGTTATTGTCTTACTTAACTAAAATCTATAATTATGCACCTGTAGCTCAATTGGATAGAGCATCAGTCTTCGGAACTGAGGGTTTACGGTTCGAGTCCGCACAGGTGCACCATACAAGAATAAAACGAACCTTGAAATTAACTCAGGGTTCGTTTTATTGTTAAACGAAAGTACTTGATTGTGAAGCAAATTCCATAACGGGTGATTGATAATTAAGCCACCAGGTAGAAATTTAATCTTGGTCTGTATTAAGATTCAACTGTATAATTAAATTCAAGGAATGCATCTGTGTTTGTTCCTCTAAATATTTTAATAGTTACACTTTTGATGCTGCTAGTTACGGTATAATTGCAAGTTTGACCTTTTTCGCAAACTGTATCTGGAGTATCATCATTATTAACAACTTCAACACTTGCTTTATATCCTTCTTTACATTTGATTACAATTTCTGGAGTTTCGCCATTTAGATAAATAGCTGTTTGACTCTTCATATTAGCCCAATTAGAAATAATCATATCAGTAGCGCCGATAGTAAATGACTCAAACACATTATCTCTATTTATTTTAATTATTCCACTAACTATCGAAATTGAAGAATCTTGTTCGTAAATGTATATATATGCTGATGTTTCAAATAAATAATTATTGTCCTCATCTTTTTCTGTACCAGCAATAAAGGTAAGTGATGATTCATTTGAATAATAATCAATTTTATATCCTTCATTGCAAACAATTTCAACTTGGTCGCCAATATTTACACCTGTTGAAATAAGATCTTGAATTTGTTTATCCGTAAGTGAAGTTCCGTTTATTGCAACTTTGCTAAAGTACCTGTTTTCTAACTCAATTTTTGCAGTTAGTTCAGCGTCAGCATTTGCTCCAGTAATATGTTTGGTAGCAATAGTACACTCATAGTTTTTCGTGTCTAATTCGGTTGACAATTTCCATACCAAATCTTCGCTGCCATCAAAATAAACATCAAATGTTAATGGAATATCTATATCACCATACTTGGCGTTGCCTGCAGTTGTTTTAAGTTCATAATCTCCCCATACAATTTGTGTGATTGTTGGTAGGGTTATTGTTAAGTCTCCTTCAGCAAGTGTTTTTGGTGTAATTGTATACCAAATATAAGTATTATAATCATAATTTACACCATTCATATCAAAATAGTAATTTGTGTTTGTTAGAGTTGCGGTAGCGGCGTAAGAGCCATCAATTACATTAATCGCGCTATTATTAAAGGAAAGTGAATAATCTGTTCCTTTAATTAAATTTACATCTTTATTACTTAGTTTTGCGGCAACAGAAATTAGATTGCCATCTGGAACAACTGGATTGCCGGTATATTCAAAACTTGTAGAACCAGTATAACTTAAAGTTGCTTGTGCTGGTGCTATTTCAACATGTCCATAACTAACAGCCCAAGTATTATCCGTATTGCCATAGAACATATAATTATTTACATCATTTAAGGTAAACTCTGCACGATAATAATATGTTCCTGCATTTTGTAAAATTGTCGGAGATGTATAGGTATAATCGGTATAAGCCTTATATTCCAAACCTGCCAATTTAAGGATGTCGCTATTGCTAGGAATGTCTAAGGTAACAAATTCTTGTTCTTCTCCGTTATAAGTAAGGGACGAAATGTTTGTGTTCCAATTAAAATTATAATCTGATGTATAGATAACTTGTTTATCAATTGTAAATGAGCCTATATACGTTCCTGTATAGTTGCCAATACCCGTTATAGTGTAACTTGCATTGCCGGCATTTGTATTATTAGAATATACAATTGTGTAATCATTGTCTTTGACTAATACAATATTATTGTAATTCACATAACAATATACCGATCCTTGTAGAAATTGTTCACTTCCGTTGTAAGTATAAACTTGGCTATCTACTTGAATTCTATTGGATATGCTTACAGGGCTAATAGTAAAGGATACTTCTATTGTGCCTGTATAATTGCCTGTGCCAACTATTTCAAATTTACCAGTTGTATTAGATGTAGAAGCATTTGTGTTATCAATATTTACGCCAGATAACATATTGATGTTATAAGTTATGTCTTGCGACAAATTTGTTAAAATATATGCAATATCGCTTGCGGTGTAAGCATCATTCTTATATTTTACATCAATGTCAGCTATAGAGCTGCTGATGTTAAGAGTATTTATATCTAATTGTTCTATTACTACTGTAAATGTCTTGTCTGCTACAGGCATATAGCCGTATTCAACTTCGAAATGTGCGGTCGCTGTGTAAGTGCCAGCATCTTCAATCCAAGAATAAGAATCAAGTTGGCCGTCTTTTTGGAAAGTGTAACTTATATTGCGTATACCCACCAAAGAAGAAATATCTACGTCATCAACAATATCGTTGCTATGTGTTTGGCCATCATAGGCAATAGTATAAGTATCCTTAAAGGTTGGCACATCAATATTCTTGCCTACAATATCAAAATAGAATAATGCACCTCCAGAATAAATTCCTTGTCCGCCACACTGAATAAATCCCTCACCTGTGCCAGTTGCCGAATTATATCCAGTAATTGTATAATCCAAAGTGTAGTCTGTATCTTTTACAAGAGCTGTCTCATTATTATAAATAAATGTAACACCTGAAAAATCATATATGCCTTCTGACGAATAAGTGTAATTTTCTCTAAGTCCCGAAATAGTTAAGTTATTCGCATCTAATTCGATAGGGGATATGGTTAAGTATAGACTAAACGAAAGTTCTTCATAGCCAAAGTCCAATCTATAATTACCTGGCAATAATTCGGTTGCTAATGTTTCAGACTCGCCCAACTTATAAATCTCTAATGAATAACCAGAATCAATAGTATTAGAACTGCCATCATCATACTTAAGCAGTAGAGTAAAATCGTTTGAGGCAAATGTCAGATTTTCATCATATGTAATGTCTACCCCAAGTTCAAAATCATATATGCTATTTTTGTGGGACGCCTCAATAGCAATAAGTTTTGGCTCACCGTCGCCGCCTCCACAAGCAGTCAAGCAAGTCGCACCAGTCAAAACAAGAAAAAGAGTAACAATAAAATTTAATATTTTGTTTTTCATAAAAAACTCCTTATTAATTATTTTTGTTATTATTTCAATTGTGTTGTAATATTGGGCAATCATTAATATGTTTTATATGATTATATTTTAACATATTGTTAATAAGACAACAAACCAATTTGCAATTATAATCATTATATTGGGCTTAAGTTGCAATGGTTTATGCCTATAGCAAACAAGGATAAAATAATTTAATTACACAAATGTGTTGGCCTTTACCTTTTAGTTAATTTAATCAAAGGACCGCAAATGTGGCATATCTCACTAAAAGCTTTTATGGCACTAATAAGCCAAATATGTGTTTTTATTAATATATCAACCATTTATTACAAAAGTGGCGACGTCGACACCAATTAACAGTTTTGCTCTAATAGTTGCTGTAGATGGATACATCAGCCACATTGTATTAAGAACTGCTAAATTAAATATAAATCATCTATTAAAGGTAAATAAATATTTTAGTATTTCAAAGAAAGTATTTTTGCCTTCGGGAATAATAATTTTTACTACTCCAATTATATCGGTTGTTTTATATCCGCCTTGCATTTTGCTGTCTATAGAGTTAATTCGGTTGTCTCCAAGGGCGAAGACTGTGCCGTCGGGTACAATGTAATTGCCGTCAGAATCTATTTGGTCAGGGAAGTCTCTATATAGCGTGGCAAGCGGGTTATAACCACTTGGATCGGCGGTGCAGATATAATAGTTCTTTTTCAAGTTTTCCATTAATTTAGCGGGAGTGATTATTTCTTTGGTGTATTCTTCTGTTACCGGCTCATTATTAATGAACAAAACATAACTTTCCGATACATTATCATACTGATATCTAACCCTGTCACCGGCAATTGCGACGACTCGTTTGATAATTCCATTGTCGCCATTGCCAATCACGACTATGTCTCCCACGACAGGCGTGGCTGTGCGGTCATAATATACAATGTCGTGCTCTGTCGCCCCATTGGGGTTGAGGGTTGGCTGCATACTAATATCGTATACGGTCGAAGACGAGAAAAAAACAACAAACAAAACTACCCATACTGTTATGCTATAAACAATAGCGTCCAATACTTTGCTTTGCCAGTTAATTGTATTGTCGAGTTTTACATCGCAATAACATCTCATTGTCATCTCCTTATATGATATTGTCAATAACTGCGGCTTATTGACACAAAACCCTAGTGCATAACGACTATATCAAGTCAAAAATTTTTTGGATAGTAGATTTGATTTCGTCTATTCTGTCTGATATATTAACTTCATTAAGAATAGTATATCTATTTATCCTTGGCTGCAAATTTCTAGCAACATCCAAGATTATTTCTTTGGTTATTTTGAATTTTGGAAACATCTTGTAATATCCCAAACGATTAAAAATGTTAAGCAGAGTAGTAATATCTCGCTTCTGCAATGTTAACCCAATCAGTATACCTATAGCTACAGCAATTCCATGAGGGACGCTAATCAGTGTTTCCAATTTTTTTGCAAATATATGTGATACTCCGCTACAAGCCCTACTGCAGCCCATAGCAATTGTTAGATCGCCCGTTACCCCCAAATTATTATACAACAAATCTATGTTGTTAAATTGGTTGGCGGTGTTGCTAAGATATTCAATGGTTAAATTAAGAGTTTTGGTGGCTAATTCTAATGCTGGCTTATTAATTACTTCGTTATTGTTTTTGCAAGCAATTTGCCAATCATATAGGGCGGTTTCCATGGCCAAAATATCTGCATAACCCAAAAGATTATATTGTGCTTTTGTCGCAAGATATTCTTTGTCTAGCAATATTTTGTCTGGCTCTGCGCAATCAACGGTTACCTCAGTTCCGTCTTTTAACAAAACACCTTTGTTAGTCGCAAAAGAGTTGTTAGACAATACAGTGGGCACGGTAGCATACGGAACATCTAGCATTTTTGCTATATATTTAGCAATGTCTATAGCGGCCCCGCCACCCATTCCATAAACATATTTGCAGTCTTGATATATATCAATAATATTGATGTATGCGTTATAATTTTTGCCTATCTCTGATATAGGTGTCGATATAATTTTAGAGTTGGTTAACTTGCACATTATATCCGACTGCAATACATCGTCAAATATTAGCAAAACTTTACGAGTTTCTGCATTTAAGTATTTGACGATATCACATTCTATTGTTTTATTAACATATCCCATTATGCAACTTCCTCTTTGTTAATAGATCTTTTTATACCGAACAATATTTGTAGCGCGCAATAATTAATTTGTAAGCGAAATATAGGGGAACTAAAATATCGAATTAATAGACACCAACAAAAACTACTTATATAACCGAAAAACCATTACATCATAATGAATAGAATAAAATTGATGTTGAGGGTATATTGTCACTATTGCAAACAAATAATAGTTGGTTCGCAGTATTAAAATATATCTTTTTAATCTAATATTTGCACCAAATCAATAGTCTATGTATATTGGAGCAAATGCACAGTCAATATATTTTATTTTCGTTTTGGTTTATTTAATTGAGACCACAATATAATTGCGACTTGGGCGGGGATGCCTATTGTAAATATAAGCCATGGGTTATATTGAACAAATTGCAAATATGCACATATTAACAAGGACCACACAATTGCTGAAATGATAAAATAATTATTTCGAGTATTGCCCCAAATGCTATTAAATACTAACATTACGATGGCGGAAATTGGCACAGCGTACACAAAAGTAAGCCACATCGTGTCAATTGGACACATCATCTGAACACATGCAAACAAAATAACGGCAATCAGCCAAACACAAGAAACTGAAAGTAAAGTAATAATCAACTTATTATTGCGGTTGTTTTTTGGCAAGATATAATGTTCCTTGTTGTCATCCGGATTGTCGGTCACCAGATAATCTAGAGTTACGCCAAAAAGTATTGAAATCTTTTTTAATGTTTCTATGTCTGGAGATGAATCACCATTTTCCCATTTAGACACAGCCTTGTCGGAGTAATTAAGTTTGTTTGCAAATTCCGTCTGTGTTAATTTGTTATTTTTTCGCAAATTAGCGATGTTGGTTCCAATAATTTTCTTTAAGTCTTCCATAATTTCATTGTACCACTTTTCATAATCATTCGCAAATAAAAAATACCACTCTCTCATAAGTAGAGTGGTAGAATCGCCAATAATATATTTCTTAATATGCAACAAGAAGCAAAGCACAATTAAATATGACAATGAGCCCACATCAATCAAAGTTAATTATGTGTCTTACCTTTCATCCGCTTTTTAGTAAAAACAAAAATGATTGTGATTATATGATTATGATTGAGCTCGGTTATTATAGTTCAAAAAAGAAGAGCGCCAATTTGTACAATTATTTTTTTAGCAATGAGTGTATATAAGATACCCAGACTTGAGCAAAGAAATTGTCGGAAGTTAGCCTAATCTTATAATCATCACAGTGTAATTGCAAAACATTGCCAAATTCTACATATACTTTGAAAAACTCTGCCAACTGGTAGATTTCTGTGTTGCCATTGGAGGTAATTTCTATTCGGTCGCAATATAATTTTGCGCCAGCATTTGTCTGGTTATGTTTGCGAAAATATCCATTGAGGTCAGCTTTGTTATAAATCAGGTTGTCTGCCTGCAAAATTACATCTGATGGATTAAATTTCTTTACATATTTGTCCAAGGCTTTGGTTTGAATTGCGTTCCACTGTACAAGGTCTGTTGCGTTGTCTGAGCCGACTACAAAATCATATTTGTCTAGAGTAAATGTGTGGTTGCAGTGTCTGCAATATACACTATTGCTACTGAATTTCAAATCTCCTATACTATTGCAATCTGGGCAGACGCAAAGGGCTCGCTCTAGATTGGCACAAGGCTCGATTCGATTAACCGGCATCAAGTTGGCCCTTTGCCAATCGTAATCGTTGACATACAGTTCGGTTTGCAAAATAGCGTCTAGTTCTGCAACGCTTAAGTTTTGCAATTCCTCTCTTGTTATTAGTCTTTTGAACTTAGTTTCTGACCTGTAATTGGCTTGGTGTTTTGCCCATCTGGGGCGGCCAAAAGTGGCACCATTGACATTAACCAACACGATGGGCATATCCAGTTTTTTGCAAAGTTTTGCAGTGCTTTCGCCAAATCGGATAGAGTCGTTGAAATAATTAATTCCACCTTCGGGATATATGCCTATACTTAAATTGCGCTGTTTTGCCCTAAATAATTCCTTGATGTATCCTATATCTGTTTTGCTACAGCCTCGCTTAATTGTATCTATTAGGTGTTTGGCAATTAGCCTATACAGCCCCCTTCTATAGACCTCTTCGTGAACTACGAAAACTATTCGTCTTTTGCAATGGACACGTAGTTTTAGTGCGTCTAAATTGCCTTGGTGGTTGCTTAGAAATAACACGGGTTCTTTTGGCAAAACAATGCCATTATCATCAAACGACACTTTGGGGGACAGTTTGTACACTATGCGCATAATTATAGCTACGATACCTTGAAAAATTCGCCTAAACATATATATTTCCTCAATAATATTCTTTGGGATAAGTTACAATGTTTTGTGTTAAATTTTGGTAAAATATTAATGTATTAACAAAGTTTGTGTGAAATTAATTATCTAAATACACTTTTTGTAAGTTTTGGGTTGAAATTAATATATTGTATTTTGTGGTTTACATAAATAATACAAATAATATTCCATTGCTCGGCGAAATATTAAATAAATATTAGAAAAAAGTAAATATATTTGTAACATAGTAGAGATAGTCTATCTGGGGCAATTAAGCATTGCGAGACGGTAGCGATAAAGAAATTTGCATTGTGTTGCTTTGTCGATAGTAGGTCAATTGAATTGTTGTATTTGGCTGCAGCTTGTATATGGTCGACCGCAAATCGATTGCATTGTCTATAGTTTTCCCATTTATTTTTGTAATAACATCTCCCTCTCGCAAGTAGCGACTAATTGGGCTTGCGGGATCTAAGTGTTCTACATAGAATCCGTTACTTAAGTCGCACAATTTGTTAAAATGTGCAATCTCGGCATCATATCCAATTATGCCCAAATATGGTATGTTATATAATTGGTCACTTATTGCTTTAGAAATCAAACCGATAATTACCTTGGCAGGTATAGCGAATCCGATGCCCTCGCTGGAGGTGAGTTTGAGAGTGTTAATCCCAACGATTTGACCTTTGTTATTAAGCAATGGCCCGCCAGAATTACCCCTATTAAGCGAGGCGTCGTGCTGAATAAGATTGTGCATATAGCCCTCGCCAGATTCTGTGTTTACCGCAATTGTACGATTAATTGCACTGACAATGCCCTTGGTAAATGTGTGTTTCAGATTAAGAGCAATTGGTGTACCAACAGCAATAACCTCGTCACCTATACACGAGTCGATGGTGCTGATCTCAAGATATGGCAATTCAAGTTCTGTGGAAAGTATGGCAAAATCTAACATCGTATCTTCAAATAAAACTACAGCACTGCCCCTTGTACCATCAGCAAGGTATAGCGCAATATCTGGATAGTCGTGCACCACATGCGAATTAGTAACCACAATGCCGCCCTCGGCAACACATACACCTGCTCCGACGCTTTGTTTGTATTCGTTGTGTGCCAAGACTCCCACTATTGCCGGAGACACCATATCCGCCATATTATCTGCGGCATCAATTACAATTGGGTGTGGCGCAAACGAAGATAATGATGATGGCGTAAGTTGATTGACCAGACCAGTTGTATCAAGCATTGTTGATGTCAATTGTTTGGACGCATCGATTACATATTGTGATGATAAATTCTTATTTAGCAAGCTTGGATATGACGATTTGATTGGTGTTATGATGCCAAGTGCGGCAGCTACAATACCTAATATTATATTTGATTTCATACTACTCCTTATTGGATGTTTGAGATTGACTAAATGGGATTAATTGCCCATCATTTTAATTGGGAGTCTTATTTGTACCACACACTGTTTGCAAATTGCTGCAAAATGTGATACAATTTTTCTACAACTATGATTAATGGTAAATGATTTGTGATATGTGGACCGAGTTGACACACATTCAGATTACATAGATTGACGCATCGAAATTAATCAATGTGCCCGAGTGGCACAGTGTCCACACACTATAAAAATATTATATTAAAAATTTAAGTAATTATACAAAACGAGTTATATAATTAAATGCAGCCAAAGGATACAAAAGGAGAAAATATGCAAGTCGATTTTTATTTGTCTAATATCAATTATTTTGCTAAGCGAGCAGCTTTGCAGTCTATTTGTATCAATAACGAAAAAATTAAGACCATTATTCTAACCCCAGATCGCAACACGCTTAATATAGAGAAAGAAGTGTTAGAAGACAACAACATTGCGGCAGCATTTAACCTAGATGTGATGACATTCAGTAGGCTTGCCAAGAATTACTTAAAAAGCAAAGGGTTATATAAGAACATCTTGACCAAACACGCAGCAGTATCTTTGGTTAGTATGATTTTGCAAGAACAGCAAAACAATCTAAAATTGTTTTCTAAGAATGTCAACCAAATAGGATTTGCTGAAAAAATATTTGAAACTATAAGTTTGTTCAAAAGTTGTCGAATTGCGCCGCAAGATATTGTGCTAGATAGCGATTATAAGTTGCTTCAACTAAAACTATGTGACCTTAAATTGATATATCAAGAGTATGAAAAAAAACTTGGCGAAAAATTTACGGACAGCTTTAATCAATTAGATGTCTTCTGTAGAGCAATTGATGCACAAGACTTTGCAAACGTTGATTTGGTGCTTGTCGATTTTGAGGATATAACGCCTGCAATTGCTAGGGTTTTAAGCAAACTAGCGACGGCTTGCAGATCGGTAAAAATATCAACAACATATTCCAAATCGGTCAAAAATTTGAGCAATGCAGATGTTTACAACAACGAACTATTTTATACATTGAAAGATGCGTTTAGGACGAATGGAATAGAAAGCAACAATATATATGTCGAGCCTAGTGGAAATATCGGACAAATTAGCAAAAATATTTGTGGTAAGAATGATAAAAAAATTGGCGGAGTGTCAATGCGATTAATTGGCGCATGGGACAAGGAATCGGAAATAAAAAACGTCTGCAGCCTTATTAAAAAAGATATAATAGATGGGAAAGTATCTGTTGATAATGTTGCGATTGTTGCTTCGGATATAGATGGATACGGAGACCTGTTAGAAAAATGTTTGAACAAAGCAAATATTCCATACTACATAGATCGTAGCCAAAAACTATCAGACAACATCTTGGCAAAAGTGGTTGTTGGTATAATAGAAATAGTGCTTAATGGTGTAGACAAATACAACATAATCAAGTTGCTTGATAGCGGCATATTTGCACTAAATAATACTCAGTTAAATGCCTACAAAAGTTATATTAACAGAATTAATGCCAAGGGTAAATATTTGTATAATAGCCCTGATGGATTAAAACAGAGTGGGGATGTAGAAACCGTCTTTGATAAACTTAAGCCTATTATGATGACACAATCAGATAAATATACTATAGCTGGGCTGAAAGAAATAGTAGATAATGCCTTAGAGTCTATTGGCTATGATTCTTTTGCCGATATGATATATGAGAAATATGTGGCTATAGAAGATATTGCAAAGGCAAAGATGTTGACACAAAGCAAACGCATATTGTCAGAAATGTGGGAAGAGTTGACAATGTTATATGGCGATTATGAATTCGAAGCTAAAGTGCTGTGGAAAATAATAGAGGCAATGGTGCAAGACATCAAGTTGACGTTGCCGCCAATTAAAGTTGGCAGCCTGGTTGTATACGACTTCGATACCAGTTATATTCCTATGACTAAGCAATTATATTTCGTAGGTGCAGAAGATGGGGCTTTGCCAAAGTATAGCATAGAGTCAGCGCTGATTAATGACAAAGAAATAAACAAGATGTCTAGTTGCAACAAATTATCGCCTACTATAGCAATTATAAACAAGCGAAAATCGATTAAGATAATAGAATCGGTGTGCAAGGCAATCGATCAAATAACTTTTAGTTATGTGTGTGCGGATTCTAATGGTGAGTCGGTTTATCCTGCGGCCATAGTTGGGGAATTGAGTAAAGTCCTAAGCGATGTGTCGACATTAATTGATGGAACAGCTGCTGTTGGTTGGGAAGACATTGCTGATGTGCCACTTGCCAATATAGTGCCGTCTTTTGCAGAGGATAATGTTATAGATGGAATAAGGCAATGGAATGTATATGGAGAATTGGCTGCTTATAGACGCAATATTACTAGCTTATATCAGGCCTTGCAAGATAATATTAGAATTGATTATGTACACAACTTAAATATAAGCAACGAGGCGCCTAATCTGTCACTTTCTAGTAAGTTGTTTTTTCGAAGTGGTAGGGTCAGTCCAAGCCAGTTCGAGTCGTATGCGAGGTGTCCTTACTCGCATTATCTTACTTATGGCCTAAAATTACAAGAAGATATTAGTCCTAGAGTCTTAAGCAATGATATAGGTAATATTATTCATAAGTATCTATACACAGTTATTTATGACTTAAATAATTATAAAGACGATGTAGAGTTTGTCGGCAATATTTCAGAATTTGTTAAATTTAATTTAGATAAAATATTTGAGAGAGATGAATATAAAAGATTGAAGCTTAATTCCGCCAATAACAATACCATCAAAGGGCTATATTTGGAGGTGGAACGGCTGACAATGGCGATTATTGGTCAATTGCAAGACACCGATTTCGTGCCGACACACAGAGAGTTTGATTTTGGCAAGTCCGACAATGGATACACGATCACGCTAACTAGTGGCAAACAAATAACCATTAGTGGCAAAATTGATAGAGTAGATGAGTTTGGCGATCAGTTTATTATACTTGATTACAAGACTGGTTCGGCAGATGTTGGCGATTATACCGACCTTGCCTCTGGCAGAAAAATACAATTATTTACATATTGCTTATTATATAATCGGTTGTCCCAAAAGACTCCTGTAGGAGCATTTTACTTGCCAATTAACAACAAATCAGATCTGTCAGTAATGAGGAAATATAGATACAAAGGATATGTGCTTAATGACCTAAGTGTGATGGGGCAGATAGATAACGAATTACAAAATTTTCCTGCAAAGGGTAAAATACTAAGAACAGAGAGAAATGGTAAAGGTGAGATTGTAAAACGAGGTAACTTTGCCAATCTAATGCTGGACGCCCAAGACTGGAACGACGCGATAGGTTATCTGGTAGATTTGTATCGGGTTAGCGCGGAGAAGATTGTCTCAGGAGATATCTCTAAGAGACCGTTATTGATTAACAAAACAAGCCCTTGTGCTCATTGTAATTATCGAGGGATTTGTAATTTTAATAAACTATATGGCAATAACTATAGGGTATTTGACAATATTAAGACGATTAATGACTTAAAAGAATATGCAAAGAGGGAGGGAGCAAATAATGGAGAATAATACTAATCTTATTGATCGACCAGTAAGTGATATAATATTTCATCAGTTGACTCCCGAACAACTAGAATTTGTAACCGATTGCAACCACTCAATATTGGTATCTGCCAGCGCAGGTACTGGCAAGACCACAACTATGGTAAAGAAGATTATATATCTAATTGTGTATAAGAAGATAGATTTAGACCAAATGTTAATTGTTACTTATACAACCGCAGCGGCGAGCAAGTTGCGTCACGATATATATAATATGCTGACAAGGTTAAAAGAAATCACAGAGTCAGAAGAATTGCAAAAAAGACTGGTTAGGCAGATGGAGATTTTGCCAAATGCAGACATTGGGACCATTCATGCTTTTTGTAATAAATTAATCAAAAAATATTTTTACAAAATTGGCGTTGACCCCAATTATGTAATTCTATCAAATGACAAATTAACAGGATGTTTGCTGGACGAAGCCATGAATAATGTTTTTGAACGAGTGTCTAGTGAGGGAGATCTTGACTTCGAAAGATTATACGAGAGTTTTAATTCTAGTCGTAGTGATGATAATCTAAAGGGATGTATTGCCAAATTGTACAATTATATTGCTTGTCGCAGAGACTCTGTAGCTAGATTGCAAAATAGTATTACAGAAGGTTATAATATTCCTTCTCAATCTATGCAGTATGTGGCGCAATATTATAGGGATGAGTTGTTATCAACGCTGAGGCAATTAAAAGAGTGTTATGAAAAAGCAAAAATTGTAAATGAAGAAAAGATTGCTGCTTATGCTGCCCAGCGAATAGGATTGATTAATGAAATATCGGGAACAAATGACTGTATCAAGATAGCCAAGGCAATATGTAATAGAGAACTAGATGCAAAACCTAGTTGGAGCAAGAACAAAATTGATGAACTTGGTATTAAGGCTATTTTAGATGGCGTTAGTGAAGTATTTAAGGGCATATATGATAAGGCAAAAAAGACATTGCAGTGGCTAATTGACGATACATATTCTGAAGACAATGAGATTAATCAAACAAACGCATCTAAGATGCTAGAAATCACCATGGCTGTTGGCAGCGAATATGCTAGACTAAAGCGTGATAGGGGTTTGGTTGATTTTGGGGATTTGGAGAATTATGCAGCGAACATATTAGGATTTGTAGATGTTGTAGAAGAGTGTCGCAGAGACTATGCGTATGTATTTGTAGACGAATATCAAGATGTTAATCCAATGCAAGAAGAGATAATATCGGGTGTATCTGGCAATAATAATCTATATATGATAGGAGACATTAAGCAGAGCATATATAGATTTCGTCAGAGTTCTCCAGAAATCTTTTTAAGCAAATATAATGACTATAAGTCGCCACATAATGACAAAAAGGTTGTATTTTTTAACAAAAACTTTCGTAGCAATCCAGCGGTGCTTGGATTCGTTAATGATGTATTTGACAAAATTATAACCAAGAAATATGTAGGAATAGACTATGCCCAAGAGGCAAGACTTGTTGCAGGCAAATCTGATGATACTAACACAAAAGCAATAGAACTATGTCTAATAGATAGCGAAGCAATAGAGTTGGATGATGACACAACCAAGAGGAGTTATGAAGCAGAATTAATAGCGAGCAAGGTTGCTCAAGAGATTAATAATGGAGCCAAGTTTAGCGACATAGCGGTCTTGTTACGAGACAAGCAAGAGTTGGCTAGGGAAGTGTGGCTGACGCTGAAGAAATACAACATTCCGATTACCATCGGGCTGAAGGCCAATATATGGGATAGTGCTGAAATAAAAGTGTTGCTTGCATTGTGTCAATGCATTTATAATGAAAACAACGATATTGCTTTTGTTACCTTACTGCATAGTCATATTATTGATATGACAGATGAGGAGTTGTCACTTATCAGATTATCAGATCCCGATACCGAGTCGTTCTATGCAGCTTGCCTATCAGCCAAGGCCAAAGGATTGCCTGTAGCAAAAAAAATATTGCAATTACAAGAAATTCTGCGAACATTAAGATTGCAATTGCAAGATGAAACTATATATTCGGTGATGGACAAATTTTTGCTGAAATCAGGTTTGTTCAATTACTACAGAAGTATGGTAGATGGTGCACAAAAAGAGTGCTATATTAATGAATTTCTTAATATTATCAACAATCCTATGTACGAAAGGGATATGGCTAGATTGTTAGATTATATAGATTCTATCAAAGGTAAAGCTAGCGAAATCAATATCTCTATGGGGCATGATTCGGTTAAAGTGATGACGATGCACGCAAGCAAAGGACTAGATTATCCGATTGTCATCGTGGGCGGATTTGGTGAAAAAGTAGTCAAAAACAAATCTAATGGTCTATATCTAAACAAAGATCTTGGCATAGCCGTTAAGTCGGAAGATAGTGAGAATAAAACTGAAAATATTAACATCAATGCCAAAGCGATTACCATTAGAAATTACAAGGAAGAATTAGAAGAATCTATTAGGCTATTGTATGTGGCGTTGACTAGACCCAAAAATAAGTTAATTATAACGGGCGTTGCTGATATTGGACATATAGAGAAGAAAGATATAATAAAAGCCGACTCTTATCTTGATCTATATGTACTATCACTGTCATCTAATGAGATATCCGGCTTGCAAAACAATGGCAATGCAAAGATTGTGCGAGACTGGGGCGAGTATGAAATAGAGATAGATAATGTAATTGTGACAAAAAAGATAAGAAATAATAACATTATATTGGATGTCGCAAACCCTGTGATAGTGACCAGTTTGCAGAGATATTATAATTATACGCAGCCGAACTATAACAAGTATGCTCTTAAAAATTCTGTATCAAGTATTCTTAGAGAAGAGTCTGCTGATTATGACAACGCTTTAGATAATTTTAAGAAGTTGACGACAAAAGAAAGCCTGAATAGTAGTGATGCAATGGAGTTAGGAACTCAATATCACGCTATTATGCAAAATGTTGACTGGAAAGATATTCGTCCTGCAAGTGCTATTATTAAGGATTGTGCTATGCGAGGAATTATTAATCCAATATACTTGCCTATGATTGATGCCTTGCGCATAGACCAAGCGATTGCAACAATTAGAGGGATTATAACCAATGGGGACAAAATAGTGCCAGAATATAACTTTCTGACATATTATCCACACAATTTGTTGATAAGCGGGAGTGATTGTGACAAAAAGGTACTAATACAAGGCGTTATTGACCTATGCATAATTAGAGGCAAAGAAGCAATCATTGTAGATTATAAGACTAACAAGAAGACTAATCCGAAGTACTATATAGATACATATCGCACACAATTAGAGTTATATGCCAAGAGCGTGGAATTGGCGTATCAAACGAAAGTAACTAAGAAATATATTTATTCTTTCGAAATGGGTCAATTAATAGAAATTGAATAACAAAAAAAGTGCTCTATAACCTAGAGCGCTTTTTTGTTATTAAGCAGTATGCAAATAGTATAGTATATTACTGCGAAATTAATACTTGATTAGTAAACATTAATTGTTAAATGATAAAATTTGTTCGGGTCAACTTCTAAATCCACTCTATTTGTAAAACAATATGAAAAGCATATTGTCCGCTATTGTATTCATAAAACTCACCATTGCCGGTGTATAGTACACTTACTGTATTATTTAATGCTTCAAATTTGTTTGTAATGGCGGTTCTTTGTGAGGAGGTTGGAGTGGTGCTTGATGCAGAAGATGGGACCATGCTTGCCAGCAATTCTTTTGTCACCAAAAACTCTATATATGTATATTCCTTTTGCTTAACAATTTGCGATAAATTATTTAATTCTGTAGATGTACTTATTAACAAATCTTGTGTATTTGTGGACAAGTCGCCTTGCCAAATTGTTTTATTAAATGCGTTATATGAAGTAGCTGGTGTAGCGTATAGAGAGTATTTGGTGTGGGCGGCATGTTGGAAGTGCGTCTCGGATACATAATTATCTGTAACCAAGAAATATTCATGTAACAGACATTCATTTTTGCCATTAGAAGTAGTGAGAAAGAACTCTGTCCAAGTAATGTCAACCAGATAATAATTATTATCAACACATACTTTATTCCAAGCATGACCGCCTGAACCATTGCCTGTTTTTGCCTCGCCCGATATACGATAACAATTGACACCCATCATATTGCATAGGAGCGAATAAGCTTTGCTAAATCCGTCACATACTGCCAGCCCGATGCCACCGTTAGTAGATTGGTCAATGTCTACTAGGAACACACCCTCTAGATAGAATGAAGGAACGGAGGTAGGGGAGGTCGAGCCTAAGCTGTTGGTGCCGGCGGTGTAATCATAAACTGTGTTAGCAGTAATCCAATCGAACAAAGTAAGTGCTATCTCATAATTACTCATAGCCGGCGAGATATATTCATTAATTACTTCCTTCGCCTTGTTGTAGACGGCTTCTGCCCGACTACCCACTGCGCACACAGGCGTGTATCCGCCCTCTAGTGCCTTGTATAACTCTTCGGTTGTAGTAACTGGAACTTTAATCATTTTGCTATCAGAAACAAAATTACTAGTATTGCTTCGCTTGCCATTGGTGGAATAATCGTAAATTGTATAGTAAGCATTATTAATATTATATTGAGAGTAGTGGTTTGGTGATATATTATTATCTTCGTATACATCTAGCGTACATTCTGTCCCGCCAACATATGACACATCCATTCGTATGTACCCTTGAGAATATGATATAGTGCATCCGTAATAACTTGTCTCTACAAACGAATCATATGCAGTGGCGATTGCAGTTGTGTACTGGCTTTTGTCTATAAAAGCACTATCAATACCTATTTCATATTCTGTTAATCTGGATATAAAACTATAATATACGAAGTGATTAAGTTCTTCTTGACTTTCGATATAATAGTCCGCCAATATTCCGTCAAATGCAAAGACTTGTGAATATTTAGTATAAGGTGTTGGATTGTAATAAGAAGGGATTAGGTTAGATGTGTAATATTTGTTAGCAACTTTGCACGCAATCACAATTGCCAATATCTCATTTCCTTCTAATCCCAACGCAGAGTAAATATCAGAAACGCTAACGTTAGATGTGGTTATCTGTGTCCACGAATAGCCTGCTTTATCGCAGTAAGTGGCCATATATGCGTTAGATATGCCGTTTGGCAAATCCCAAGTAATTATCCCGTTATTAATAGAATATTGTGCGCCCAATGTAGTGCTAGAATATACCGTGTTATCTAATATAAGGCTATAATCGCTAGCCGAATTGTCATAGACAATCGTGTTACTGAAGTCGCTATCATTATACAAATCACCGCTTGAATGAGCCAATACTTTGATGCTATAATAATTGTTTTCGGTTATATAGTCTAAGATGTTGAAATTGGTGGAAGAGATATAACTGCCGAATAAAGCATTATTTATATAGACGGCGTAACTATCTGCATTGTCCACTTCATCCCAACTAACTTCGCCTGTGCCATAATTAATGCTTATTGTAGGAGCAGTTAATGTACCCTTAATAGTAACAGTATATTCCACGCTATTGCTAGCAGCGCTATTGATGTAATCTGTGTTTGTGGTTTGAGCAATAATGTATATATTATATGTATTTGCCGCCAAAGAGTAGTTGGACAGATTGATTAAATATGACTCTTCGGCGGCCTTTATTGTGTCAAGTAATTCGTCGTTGCAATAAATTAGATAATTGCTGGCTTCTGCCACATCGTCCCATGATAACAACGAGCCGGCAAGTTGAATTGTGGGGGATTGGATAGCTACTGGCGTGTAATTAGTGTCGGTAATAGTAAGTACGCAATTATATATTTTGGTTGGATTGGCGGCAGAGTTAAGATAGATTTGCTCATAAGTTCCACTATATTCTAATGAATATTCGCAGCCATTTTTGCCAAGTTTCTGCACGAACTCTGCCAATAGGGTGTTAAAATCACTGTTAGATATTACCGCGGACGACAGATTTAATTGCTCACTTATTAGTTCCTCGGCTATGCTTAAGTATACCTCGTGGTTAAGCATATTAGGGTTGTAGACGGCAAGTGTGCGATATACATTAATTATATCTTTCATTTCTTGTAATTCATCTGCCAATAATCCCGTCTGATATACCAACACCATATATGTGCCATCTTTGGAGTAATCTATGAAGTTAAGCGAACCACCTATAGTATCGTAGTGTTGGGTAATTAGTTGTGGGCCAAACTTAACCGCACGCAATTCTTTTTGCAACGCTTCCAAATATGTCTGTGCGTTGTACTTTGCTACTAGCGAATCAAGATAATCAATGTTAATCCTAAATTCAATAAATTCTTTGTCCGCATACACCTGATAGTCTAGCACCGCCTTTAGATCGTCAGAATTGTCTACACTAAGGTCGCAGGATATATTGTTAGTGCCATTGGTGTATGTTAGGGTAGTGTGATCATAATAATTATATTTGGATACAATAGGGGTGACATATTGATCGAACTTGGTTCTTGTTGCACATTCGATGTGGGAAGAAGATACAGTATATTCGGATATCAAGAAATATTTATGAGCCAAGAACTCTGATTTGCCAGCGTTGTCTGCGTCTAATATCTCTGTCCAAGTAATATCTACAAGATATGCGTTGCCGTCTATGACAACTTTATTCCAAGCGTGACCGCCTTCGCCCGAAGCGGTCTTGGCGTCACCAGCAATACGGATACAATCTATTCCTTCCATATTGCATAGCAGCGAATATGCTTTGCTGAAGCCGTCGCACACAGCCACACCCTTAAGGAATACTCCCTCTAGATAATAACTACAATCTTGAGTAAAAACATAATTATTAGGATTATAATCCCCCGAATAATCATAAACAGTGTTGTAGGTTATCCAGTCGAAAATTGACAATGCTTTCTCGTACGTTGTCATATTAGGGGAGATAATTTTTCTTAAAACTGACTTGGCCGCTTCATATATGTCTTCGGCTCTGCTACCGCTGGCAATAATTGGTGTAATATGTCCCTCTACTGCCTGATATAATTCGTCACTAGTTGCCACATTTGCGGTTAAGAAATATTTATCTGAAGCAAAATTGTCATATGACAAACTACGCTTGCCATTTGTCGACCAGTCGTACGTTTTGTAATATTCTAACCCAGTGTCAGAGGTTGGATAAGTGTATCTAGTGTCAACATCTTTGTTAATGTTGCACTCGGTCACCCCGCAGAAATCCATTGCTATAACATATTCGTCAGTACTGATATTGCTGGCATTTGCCAGTTCTTTGTTGGCGAAAACATAATTAATATACTTTGTCTCGTAGAACGAATCAAAGGAGTCGTTAATGTCATTCTTAATACGTCTATCTGAATTAAGCACACCCAACTGAGATACATAATCAGAATCAAATCTAACCGAGTATTCCCCATTTCTTTCGTTAAATTGATAGTACATTACTGTATTTAATTCATCTTTGCTGTTGATATAGTGGTCATATATTTTGCCGTCAAAGACCACAATATTTTCGGTGTATGTGCCCATATTATCAGGATTGTAATAACTTATTCTAGGGGATAGCAGATTAATCTCGGTATCAGAGTCTGAAGTCAGATATCCTACATTCCAAGCAACAATTTCGTGCAGCGGAGTATTTAGGCTGCTTAGGTCAAAAGATGTAGTTGTAATTAGATTTTCTCTTAAACCAACTGTATTAGAATAAGTAGTTACTACATATTTGTAAGCACTTACTCTAGCAGTCCAGCTGATTATAGTTCCATCAATTGTGGCAGATGATGCCACGGACGTCGCATAGGTATAGCTATTGGTTCGTGGTGTGTAATCTAATATGACCGAATTGCTCATATTCCCAACTTTACCCGAATTAGATCTGGCACTGACAGTAAATGTCATATACGATTTGTTTGACAAATACTCCGATATATCGTAAGTAATCAAATCTTCGGTGGCCGTAGTCGAGCCAATCTCTTGGTTATTTAGATAAATAGAATAGTTGTTGTAATTATCCACCTTGTACCATTGCAGCTGCCCAGCATTGTGGTCTATATATATAGTTGGAGCCTTCGGCTTAGTCGCAAAAAAATTCAAATCGCAACTGCATCCACCCAACAAGCCCGTAGAGAGGATTATGACTAACATAATCATTGGCAAAAATAATTTATGTAAAAATTTTTTCATTTCTTCTCCTACAATATTTATCCACTACTTTATTCTATTATATTTGAACGCGTTTATTCTAATATAGATTCCTTAAAACCTGCCACGGTGGCAAGTTTAGTATAATTTGTTATTTCATAATCAATATATTCAAAATTCAATTGTAATTTTATATAAAGATATGAAACAACTATACACATTTATTATATATTATTTTTCATTTTATTCCAATTATTTCGAATACAAGTACAGAAGTTGTTATTTTTGCCGCAATTACAACGATGACATTTTGAGGCTGTGCATACTTGCTGCTTGGGGCACAATTAGTAACCATAGGCGCGACGCATTAAATAATATAAGAAGTTGCAAAAATTCTGCAAACCATGGTTAATATGCCAAGAGGTTCACAAACCACAAAGTGCAACTAGGGTGATTTCTAAGTTGGTTAATAGAATCTAATATAGTGTAGAATAATATGTCTGCTATATATGTTTAACGATTACAATTTAACAGATTGGTGATTGCAACATACTTTTTGCTTATGTGTATTGAGAGATAGAGGGCTACACAACAATATTTATACAGAAGTTATATCTAGAATTGCGCGGTCTATATCCCATATAGTATACACATCTAAGTTGCTAGGAAGAAATTGGAAAATCACTATAAGCATACAAGGCGAGTCTCCGCTCAAGTTGCTCTCTGTAGTTATAGATTTTGCAAAGGATATTTCGGAATTATTTGTGACAAGTGCATTAAGATAATAATATCCGTCATCGTTCTTTTTCCAAATATCACTAGATATCCCAATGCCTTCTATTGGCGTGCCAGAATTGGCGTTAGCGACACTTGCTCGCACAAAATAATTTTGGTCCAATAATGAAGTCTTTAACTTAATATTTTGCTTGTATCTTACTCCAGATGGCGTGCTACTTGGATAATAAATCATACTTGTGATGATGTCTTGCTTTCCATCCCACTGCACTGTAATATCCTGACCCAAATTGGTGCTATATGCTATATTATTGCGAGAAATCATCAACGCAATGCTGTACACTGCCAGCGCTATGTTCATAATGCCTAGCATCACAATTATTCCTATTGCGATTATTAATTTTTTATTATTTACTATATTGCTCATACTTATATTATTGCCATAGTAATACGCATTACATACTCGTTACTTTTGAAGTTATTAATGTAAAATGTTTGAAATATTATAATATCTGTTGTATACTAATATTGTTTATTAATATATATAAATAGTATATACTCTAATTATTAAGGAGCAATATGGCTAAGATAATAAAAGAAACCAATAGCAAAACAGTTGCAAGCAATGTAGATATTAATTCTACCAATGCGGATAAGATTGCTAAATTAAATGCAGGTGATGATACAATGGTGGCAGCAAATAGGCTAGCAAAAGTAGATAAGAAATCATCAAAGAAATCAGTTAAAATGGTTGCAAACAACAATGCAACAATGTCTGCAGATGTTAGTATAGAGAAATCGGATAGCGATTCTGCCAATAAGCCTAAGGCGAGTGTTAAGAAATTGGCTAAAGGAACAAAAGAACCCTCTAAAGCAGAGCCTATTAAGCCCAAAAGGGAACTGCAATTATTTGAAGTTAAGCGAAAGGACGACATTGAGGGACAGATAATAGAGACAAGAAAAGCGACAAGCAGGCCTATTAAGGCGAATAGGACAGACGACAAGAACAAAAATATTGTAATAGTTAAGCAAGGCAAAAACGAGATAGAAGTGCCCAGAATTAAGGCAAATGTTGACACGGGGCTATCATATAAAGATGTTCAACAACGGACAGAACTAGGGCTAAACAATGTGGTGGAAGACAAGAACACCAAAACAATCAGTAAGATATTAATTAGCAATATTTTTACATTTTTCAACTTGCTATGTTTAACTGTTGCTACGGCATTGATAGCTGTTGGCAAGATAACCGACTGCTTCTTTATGATAATTGTGGCAGCCAATACTCTGATAGGAATTATACAGGAAGTAAGGGCCAAGAAGACCATGGAGAAGATTAGTTTGGTCAATTCGCCAACCACCAAAGTCGTTCGAGAGGGAGTAGAGACGGAGATACCCGTGACAGGACTTGTGCTAGACGATATAGCCATTTATAATACTGGTAGACAAATCAGTGCCGACTGCATAATTGTATCTGGCGAGGTAGAGGTTAACGAGAGTTTGTTGACAGGCGAGAGTGTGCCGGTTAAGAAAGGCGAAGGTGACATCCTATATAGCGGCAGTTTTATAATCGGCGGCAAGTGTAGAGCCCGAGTAGATAAGGTGGGCAATAATAGCTATACTGCCAAATTGGCAGACAAAGCCAGGGAATATAAGAAGCCAAAGAGCGAACTTTTGGCCAGCCTGAAAGCAATAATTACGGCTATAGGCGTTATCATTTTACCGCTGGCCACCCTAACTTTTATTAACAACTATGCCGAGACAGGGCGTAATTTGGCAGAGACTGTAGGCAGCACAGCCACATCGGTAGTGGGTATGATACCTTCTGGAATGTTCTTGCTTACTAGTATGGCATTGGCTGTGGGTGTAGTGAAACTGGCAAAACGAAGAACGCTGGTTCAGGACTTATACA
Source organism: uncultured Clostridia bacterium (assembly GCA_945921465.1). GTDB lineage: Bacteria > Bacillota > Clostridia > Christensenellales > UBA1242 > UBA11490. The sequence continues at coordinate 25,386 of CAMEKS010000001.1, forward strand.
GCATAGAGATGTTGGCGAGAGCAGATGTGTTGTGCCTAGACAAGACAGGAACGATTACTGATGGCACGATGAAAGTAAATGCGGTCATTCAGCTAAATAATTACACCAAGCATACAATTGGGGACTTAGTTGGGTCTATGCTTACTGCTTTAGATGACAACAATCAGACCAGTAGAGCACTGATTAATCACTTTGGCTATAGCAAGGCATTAACTGCCCGAGACATTTTGCCATTCAATAGTGCGAGAAAACTGAGTGCAGTTACTTTTAAGAATGGTGAGACCTATGTGATGGGTGCACCAGAATTTGTACTTAAGACCAAAAACAAAGATGTAGATGTGCTGGTTAAGCAATATGCCGAAAAAGGGTTTAGGGTGTTATTAATTGCCGAAGTAGATGGTGCTATAGACAAGGATAAATTACCTGCTAAGCGAACTCCAATTGCAATAATAGTAATAGAGGATCATATTAGAGAAGATGCTGTAGAGACATTGGCGTGGTTCAGAAACAATGGAGTAGATGTTAAGATAATTTCTGGCGATAATCCGCTAACAGTTAGCGAAGTCAGTAGACGAGTTGGCGTGGTTGGGGCAGAGAGATTTATTAGCCTAGAGGGATTAAATGAACAACAAGTAATAGATGCTGTAGACAAGTATGTGGTGTTTGGCAGAGTATCGCCCGAGCAGAAATGTATATTAGTTAAGGCGTTGAAATCCAAAGGACATAAAGTGGCAATGACTGGAGATGGCGTTAATGATATTTTGGCGCTAAAAGAAGCCGATTGCTCTATAGCAATGGCAAGCGGAAGCGAAGCGACCAGACATGTTAGTCATTTGGTATTGCTAGATAGCAACTTCAGCAGTATGCCACAAGTTGTTGCTGAGGGAAGGCGTGTGGTTAATAACGTGCAGAATTCCTCATCGTTGTTTTTGATGAAAACAATATTTACCATATTGCTGACTATATTCTGTTTGATTATGAAGATTAGATACACCTTCTCTTCTACCAAATTGATACTATTATTAGAGTTCTTTGTAATAGGCGTGCCATCGTTCTTCTTGGCGTTGCAGCCAAATTCGGAGCGGATTAAGGGTAAATTCTTAACTAATTTGTTGGCAAAATCTTTGCCAGCGGCATTGATATTTACTATAATGGTAATTGGTATGTACCTACTTAATATTAGTGGGCTTATTAGCGAGATAGATTATCAGACGATGTCTTCTATCGCTGTAACCGCAGCGGGCTTGTTAGTTCTATTCAGACTATGTCAACCATTCAATGCGTATAGAACAATATTATTTATAGCGATGTTGTCACTAGTGCTATTAACGATGCTGGTACAACCATTGTATTTATTCTTGGGATATACTCAACTAAATCTTCAAAATATTCTATTTATAATAGTATTTGTACAGGTGGGATACCCTATCTACAATGCTTTTGTTAAATTTTTTGAGAGCAAATTAAATAAAGACTTCAAAGGAAAATTATATGAGCAAGATATACAATCTAGAGCAAATTAATCGAGAAATAGAGAATAATCCAAGGAAATTAATCTTAGATACCGAGAGTAGGTATCGAGGTCAACTATATCAGATAGCGTACAAGATAGCCAATGACAGAGAAATGAGAATGGTTTTGATGGCTGGACCATCGTGTGCCGGCAAGACCACATCGGCAAGGCTGCTAAAAGAGATATTAGAACGAATGGGACGAGACGTAATAACTATCAGCCTAGACGATTTCTTTATTGACCGAGCGCTGACGCCACTACTACCTGATGGCTCCAAAGACTATGATAGCCCACGAGCAATCAATACTGAGTTGATGAAAGAATGCTTTACTGAACTATTTACTGGCCGCAAAACAGGTTTCCCTATTTATGACTTCGTATCGGGACGCAGCATTAAGAACCATCACATATTAGAGTGCAAGTATAATACAATTATTATATTTGAAGGCTTGCATGTGCTTAATCCCCTAATCACCAAGTCATTAGGAACGGAAAAGTATTACAGTATTTATGTCAACGCAATGTCTACTTTTAAGTATGGTAAGGATAGATTGAATACGCTAGACCTAAGGCTAATAAGACGAATTATTAGAGACGTTAGCCGTAGGAATTATAGCGTAAGACACACACTTAATGCGTGGTCAGATGTGTGTGATGCGGAAAAGAAGTATATAAGCAAATATAAGACAAATTGCGATTCTATAGTAGATACCACTCACGAGTTCGAATTGGGAATTTTGCGAGCCGAAATGGAATTGCTGCAGCAAGACAAAGGGGTTAATTTCGGCAACGCCAAGGAATTAAAATTCTTGCAATATGCGACCGAGTTAGACAAATCATTGTTGCCAGATACCACTCTGATGTGGGAATTTGTAGATCCTTATAAGGAAGAAGAGGAGAAGTAATGGACACTAAATTAACAATGGACAAGATAGTAAATCTGTGCAAGAGTCGTGGGTTCGTATTCCCAGGCAGCGACATCTATGGCGGATTTGCCAACACATGGGATTTTGGCCCAGTGGGGGTAGAATTAAAAAATAATATTAAGAAAGCATGGTGGAAGAGATTTGTTCAAGAATCACCCAATAGTTATGGTGTTGATGCCGCTATATTGATGAACCCAACCGTGTGGGATGCCAGTGGGCACACTAAGTCGTTTGCCGATCCTAAGATGGATTGTAAGGTTTGCAAACAACGTTTTAGGGCAGATAATTTGATTGAAGATTACTCTAAGGGCACGGTCGTTCCTGACCAAATGACCAACGAGGAGATGCAAGCATATATTGCAGAACACAAAGTAAAATGTCCTAAATGTGGAAGTTATGACTGGACGCCTATTAGGCAATTTAAGTTAATGTTTGAGACTAGTAGAGGGACTGTAGAGGGCGAGAAAGATGTGGTATATCTAAGACCAGAGACCGCCCAAGGCGAGTATGTCAATTTTCTTAATGTACAACGTACTGCTAGGGCCAAAGTTCCTTTTGGTATTGCACAAATAGGAAAATCATTCCGTAACGAAATAACCCCTGGGAACTTCTTGTTCCGAACAATTGAGTTTGAACAAATGGAACACCAATTATTCTGCAAACCCGATCAAGCATTAGCAGAGTATGCCGAATACAAGGACAAGGCGTGGAAGTTTGCTACAGATATTGGGCTAAAACCAGAGCATCTTAGATTTCACGATCATGACAAATTGGCACATTATGCTAGGGCTGCGTGCGATATTCAATACTTATTCCCAATTGGTTGGCAAGAACTTAACGGCATTCATCATCGTGGAGATTATGACCTGTCTCGTCACCAAGAGTATAGTGGCAAATCTTTGCTATATCTTGATCCAATTACCAATGAGAAATATTTGCCTAATGTGGTAGAATATTCTATTGGTGCAGATAGATTAACATTGGCTTTGTTATGCGAGGCGTACGATGAGGAAGCCCTTGAGGGCGGCGATACTAGAGTGGTGTTGCATCTTAATCCTTACATTGCACCATATAAGGTTGCAATTATGCCTCTACAGAAGAGTTTGAGCGAGAAAGCAAAAGAAGTATATAACAACCTTGCGAAATATTTTATGGCTGATTATGACGAAGCGGGTAGTATAGGTAAGCGTTATCGCAGACAGGATGAGATAGGCACTCCATATTGTGTGACTATTGACTTCGACACACTAGAGGATAACACTGTAACCATAAGAGATCGTGACACAATGAAGCAAGAGCGTATAGCGATATCCGAATTAAAAGACTATATTTTAGACAAAATTGTTTTCTAATTATTACTATAGACCATTATTATATGAAATATAACTTCAAAAAATATTATGCTTTTGGGGGATAAATATCATATTAGTGGTCTTATTTTTTCTTTTAAAAATATTAATAAAATTATAAAGTGTTGTATTTTGTAATAAAAAATGGATATTTGTTTTTTTATAGTATTATAGACAAAGAATTGGTGGTTGTTCGACAATTATTGACAAGTTCAGACAAATGTAGTTTTTTTTCGCCTTTATTTGTGTGCAGATAATCTTGAAAAATCTATCGGGTTACTGTAAAATCTAAGTAGTAATATAAGGAGGGATAATATTAATGAACGGAATTATTGAATGTATATTGGCAGCGATGAGATTTGAATTAGATAATGTTATCAATATAACAAATGAAGGCATTACAGTAATTGCTTCTGACGGAACAAAACTAATGGTTCATTTAAGAAAGGGAGAGGTGTAAAATATGAATGATTATGTAATTAATCACAATTTCGATTCGTGGGAGTCTGATAAAACAATAAAAAAATTAAAAATAAGAAATATTAATGATTTGCGCACATATCTAGATTTGCTGTTGCTAGACATATTTGACGGAAAAATTTCTAATAACTCTATAGTGCTATCTAATGGAGAATCATACACAATAGACATTGCAGTCAATGAATAGAGAAATTAAATCAATAGTAAAATAATTGAAATTATATTCCTTATATATTTTAACCAGTGCGGACATTTGTTCAATCTATGAGTTTGTCATTAATAAAATTGTGGGAATTATAATAAATTATACCAATAATCTTAAGATAATATTTTTATTATACTGCTTTTAATGTTGTCTACAACAAGAAGATGTGTAAAGCATAGGAAATATTAAAAACAGTAAAATATGATATAATTAGACATAATTAAAGGATATACTTACATATGCTTAAGCTTGTAACAAAAAATATCACTAAGTATTAATCTTAGTGATATTTTTTGTCAAGAAATGGATAGTAATTGTCATTATCATACGCCAACAATAACATTCTAGATATTGTTAGATGTAGGGCTCTTGTATCCTTTTTGAGCACAAGTTGATGTTACATATCTAGAGTAAATGCTGCTCCAGTTAGCTGGGAAAGTAGCAGTGGAGAATATTGCCCCACTTATTACTCTACCGCAACCGCCTGCTGCATAGGTAAATACACCTGTGGCAGATATATAACATATAGATGTCAATTTGTTATTAGTTGCTTTGCCACCGTTGAACATAGCACCAATAATTCCACCAGCATATGCCTCTGTGGCGTTGTACTTAGAGCATTTTGCTACAATCTCACCAGTTGAATGAGTGTTGTTAGTAATAGTTCCTGACTTATATACCTTACCAACTACACCACCTGCTAGTGCATTGCACTTGGTATCGGATGTGATAGCAGATATATTGCCACTATTGATGTTAGATTTCACATAACCATCAGTCATCATAGCAACTATACCAGCGGATTGGTAGTTAGAACTAATAGTTCCTGAGTTAGAGTTGTTCTGAACGGTTCCTATAGTTAAATAACCTACGATACCAGCAGCGTTGCCGCCATTATTGCTTCCAGATACGCAGCAAGTAATTTTGCCACGATTATTACAATCTTCTACCAATTGTCTAGAGTTGCCATTCATTAAGCCTACGATACCAGCACTGATTACTGTGCCGTGTTCGATAATGTCATACTCGTCTACTGATGTAGATGTGTTATTTATGTTACCAATGTTGTTACAATCTGTGATTGTGCCTGCCTCGAAGTTTGCCACGATACCAGCGACAAATTGAGTCTTTGCAGTGATATTTGCAGAGTTGTCGCAATTAGTGATTTGGCCATCTTGCATATTACCTACGATACCAGCGACACCTATTTTAGCAATTTTGCTGAAATTGATAGTGCCAGATACTTCGCAGTCTGAGATAAAGCCGCAAGATTCGTTAGCAATACCGCCAAAGTAATTAGAATTGTTCAATGATCTAACTGTAGGGCTGCTATATTTTACGGTCAAGTTGTTAATTGTTGCAGTGTCTGCTACTTGGTCAAACAATGCAAAATCATATAATGTGCCTTTAACGATGATTGTATAACCGTTGCCATTGAATGTTCCTGCAAAGTTTTCGCAAGGTAGGAATTTCGATGTAACTGTAAAGCTGTTGGCTAGCGCAAAGGTTAAATTCTCGTTGTCACCATAGTTGACAACATATTCATTCCAAGAATCTGTGTCGGAGATGATATAGTCACCTTCTACATCAGTGTCAGGAGTGTAATTAGGATTATTATTGTTAGAGTATATTACATATATAGTTAGATTTTCGTTAGGCATCTTGGATGTGTTGTAATAAGGAATGCCTGTGCCATCTTGGTTAGTTGCAAATCTGATATATGCATAACTGCTATATTGCTTGGTTATTGTGTTGATGTAACTAGCGATGCTTTCACCCTCTGTTACAGTAGCAGTTAATTTAGTTTTGCCGGTAGTTGCATCAATAATTGTCAGATTGTGCCTAGTGCTACGGAACCAAATGTCTAGACTAGTATCACCATTGACAACATTGTTGTTAGCAACGATTTCTTCATTTATTTCAAATGAGTTGAATTTGTAATTAGAACTAACATTTTCGAAAGTGATTGTATAGAATGCTTTGCCATCTAGGTTGTAGATAATTACAGAATTATTAGTGATATTAACCCTAAAGCCTTCAGCGACCCCTAGTGCATAACTTGCACTATTAGTAGAAGCAACTACTTTGTTATTAGAGTCTTTTACTACAATAGTAGCGATTTTTCGGATAGCATCTTTTTCGTTGATATCTCCTTGAGAGATAACAAATTCGTAAGCATTTACAATCTCGAAGTCGGTAGTGATACCGTCTTCGGCATCGTCTTGCATAGTATATGTAAGGGTAGGGAATCCATTGTTAACTGCAGTACTGATATTCCAAACATTGCCAAAATCCCAATTGCCAGCGATTTCTCTAGTTGCTAACAAATTGCCAGTAGTAGAATATGTTTTAACTACTCTCTTGCCAGGGACGAATGAAGATTGCAATCTCATATTGGCAGAAGTTAGCCCTTGTACAAAGCCTGCTTTCTCGGCAGTAGTTACTTCGCTAACAGTTTTGTCGGCCAACATATTTCTGCCTACGCCAGCAAATCTCTTAACAGTTGCACTCTCAGAAACGTTAAGATTTTCTTTGTTATAATATAGCCCACTTAGGTTATTGGTGTTAGATTCTAGACTGATTTTGCCATTAGTAACAATCTCTATAGCATCCAAGTTTTGACCAATCACACCACCGATAGTCTCGTTAGCACTTGCGTCAACTTTGGCTGTATATAGATTAATAGCACTATAACTATTGCAAACTATAGCAGCACTTATCATAGTAGAATTACCTTGGCTAAGAGTGGCGAATTGGTTGTCTCCAACTATTCCACCAAATGTAATTTTGCTACCAGCTAGATATACACGACCAATAGCATAAGTGTTGTCGATTTTGCCACCTATATTTTTAGCAGCAATGCCACCGATAATGCCGTTAACGCCAGTGTATTCATAATTTACGCCTTTGTCAGTTACACTTTCGGTCTGACCAATGATTACATTAGACGAGCATTTGCTTATAGTAGCAATATTGACAGAGTCAATACCATTGGTAGAGATATTCTTGCCCACAACACCACCAATTGCGTCAGCAGTAACATTAAGGAATGCGTCTCTAATCTCGATACGCTCTACTAGACCATAGTTAATCGCAGCAATTGTTCCGAAATTATCAAATTCACCAACTGCATAATAGTTCGCCAACTTTAGATTGTACACTTTGCCATTAGCAGCGATGGTATTAATAAGACCACCGTTGCTGAAATCAATAGAAGTGTCAGTAGAATTATTAACAAGATAAGAATCCTTATCTATGTCTATATTAGAGATTGTAAAACCATTGCCATCTAGTATGCCACTAAATTCGTTGATAGGTGCCCAGAATCCATTGTTAACATTAGACATATCTAGATTGGCTACCAATTTGTAACAAGCATCAGCAGGATATTCATCACTACGACCAATCATAGCCAATTGCTCTGGCTCACTAATGTAATAAGGATTATCTATAGAACCATCGCCAACCAAGACATCGCAGAATAGATTACGATATCGGCTATTAGTTGTAGTAAAAGTTACTCTAGCCACACCACCAGCTTTGGCCACAAATAAACCGCTGCTGAAGTCTACTATTGATGTATCGTTGGTAGAATTAGTTATAGATGTAGTTTTCTTAGGGTTCTTACGTATTACATCAATGCTGAATTCGTCGCCCACATTAACATACATTACCTCTGCGGAAAGAGAAATAGTCTCTCTGGTAACTACTACAAAAATCATAGATACAGATACTACTATTGCCACAAATACGCTGAAGAATAATACCCAAAACTTTTTCATAAATTTTCCTCCATTTCTCAACAAAACTTAATTTATTTTCAAAAACAGCATTATTTCTCTTGACAAAATTTATATTTTTATATAAACTTACCCTATTTTAGCACAAGCAAATATGGTTGTCAATACCCATTTTTACAAAAAAACTAGTATTTTATGTATTGATAAATATATATAATAAATTAGCAATTTTTGCCATCATTGTGGTGTGTATTGAATTCTTTTGTTAAACTGTTGACATTATTTTATTACTAATTGTCAAAAACCATTATAATCGTCGTGCAATTGCGTCAGATTGTAGCAAATTGATAATTATTGGTTGCTGTTTGTTATTAACAGCATCAGTTTGCAGACGTACATATGCATATTTAGCAAAAAAAAGCATACCCCAATTCAGGTGCATTATTTGCATCTATATGTATGCTTTTATTATTATAAATTATAGTTTGCTAATATTAATAATCAGAATCTGTTTATGTACACCCTGTATAATTATGACAAAATACAAATTACATTCATTATTTTAGTCTAATACAAGTTCGTTGCCGTCAATTATTTTGCCGTTGTTTTCTATGGTTACTGTACAAGTTCTGCCTGCAATTTCTTTAGTCTCTACTGTTTGTTTATGGCTATTGACATTATTAGTCCTAAAATCATAAAATTCGTGAACCGCTCTTTCGATATTAGAGTTGTATTGGTCACGACTGGCTGATCTAAACTCGTATGTGTCGGCATTTTTAACCAAATTATTTAGGTCTACGCTCTCTTGATTGGTGTAAGTATATGTTTCTATCTCTTTATGATTTTCTATGCCTATGCCTGTAGAGATTTCTCTAGTAACTTTTTTTACATTTGCAGTAAGCATATCGCCCTTGTATTCATAATCCAAAGTGGTCTGAGAAACAACACCAATAGACATTTCGCTAAATATAACTTGATGGGGTTTTTGCAACCTAAGCATTTCTTCATTGCCATATTCTTTGATGCAATTACGATAATGTCCATCTTTGAAATTCAATGCCTTGGTTGTTCTAATTACAGTAGGGTTAATTTCGTCATTTCGATTGTAGATTCTTGTTGTCTTAATCCCGTCATTAGTTTTTGTGTCGATATGAATTGCACTGCCATCGAAATAAGTAATTACTTCCTTGCCATCAACTTTTTTTTGGTTAGGGCGAGTAATTGTGCCATATTTAACTGTTAGTAGAATATCTTTTATATTCATTATTTTTATCCTCCGATATTTACTTTGTAATTTAGGTCTAGACATAATAACACAACTATTTTGCAATTTCAATACCTAACTTAACAAAATTGATAAATTTTTACCAGATTTTACTTTGACCTGTTGAATTATTAATTATAGAACATTGTTGTCTTAATTTGTGGGATGCTTGAATTGTCTATTTGGGCGTAATTTAGTACAACTAGTTTAGTTATGAAGATTATATAATGCATAACTTCTAGTAAAATAATGGAATTTATTATAGAGTCGCAGTAGCGGGAAAAATTGCTTCCGATTGTGTAATTAAATTTTGTAGTAATTGTGAGGAAGTTAAAAGGTTAGTTATATTATTGAAATTAGTTTAATTCTGGAGAATTGTTATCATTTATGTCTGATTGCTTATCGTCGTTAATGATTTGAGTGTCTACTATATATGCTTTGCCACCAACCTCTATATATCTAGGATCTAAAGTGTTGGACACCTTAATAGGTCTGAATTTGCTTATGGTAGTGGTTGCTACTTGAGATCGAGAATCATTGTTGGCACTAGCGTAGTTGGTCGTAGTGATCTGGCTAGACATTTCTTTTGCCATATCCATAGGGTTGCCTATAACACTTTGCATTTTTCTGTTATTATTATAAGAATATTTATCAATAATCTGGCACTTATCTATTCCATATTCAAGGTCGTACTCGCTTTTTCGAACTAGGGATGACACTTGTGTTGGGTCGTCTCCATTAATATCAAATATTATTGTATCTTCAATCAAATTAGGAATACTCGACATTTTTTTGGGCTCTAGATTAGGTATAAGATGCATTAAATTAAATGTAGGAACGGGGCCTTCAACTATTTTATCGATTTCGTATTCATTAACCAGCTGTTGAGGACAATTCTTTATATAAGAATAGAGATTGTTATACAAATAATGTTGGCGCGCGATAGGGGATGTCACATCACTATATTCAATAGTTTTTTCTATCTTTAATGGCTCGCCATCTGTATTATCTTGAAAAGTAAGGTTAACCACAGTGCAATGACTATCACTTTTGTCTATAATTGCATATTCGTGTATCAAATTGTCTTCGAAATATGTCTTAGATTCGGCTGTTCCCATATTGCCTTGCTTTGCTAAATAATTCATTAGTGGGCTATTGATACTCTTTGGATTTTCTTTAGTTCCGTACTTTATTTCGTTTATTTTTAATTCTATTTTGTCTTTGATTGTCATTTTGTTTCCATTTCCTTTTTTATATAATTTATATTAACCGTGCTATTGTATCATAGTCAGATTACAAATATCAATACCCTATTTCAAAAAAATTTAATATTTTATTATCTTATAATTCAATTATTATTCACACAATATATTAACCCAATATTGGTCAACAGTAGCCCTAATTATATTGTTATTGAATGTAATGCTATATGAAAAGTAGTAGATATGAGTAGGATTTGTTTTTTACAATATTGTTTTATCGAAATCGGGTTTTATTTAATTTTGTTATGGTTGAATAGATATAAATTTCTTAAAAAACAGCACAATATAAAAATTTTTGTGCTGTAGTACTTGTTTTTTTGTTAAATTTTTGATACATTATATTCGTTAACTTAATATTGGAGTGTAGCCAAGCGGTAAGGCCCGGGATTCTGACTCCCGTATGCGTAGGTTCGAATCCTACCACTTCAGCCAAAAAAATTAAACACCTAATGGTGTTTATTTTTTGTCATTGGCTTAAGCGAAGAATGGGTGATACTTGTCAAGGACGCCATCAATTGCTTAAAAAATATTATCGGTGGAGACATTCACAATTTTGTTATTGACCAAGTATAACAAAAGAAGTCTAGTTATTTTTCAGTGTCACTATGATGACACTTCATTTTTAGGCCTCTTTTGTTTTACTATTAAATTCCTTAATGGTGCAATATTGCTAATCAATAATATCTATTAAAATTCCATATTTTCATTAAAGTATGGTTTGTTATTTTCGGTTTTTGAATTTGAAGTGGATTTTGGGGTGTGTAATATGGCATTTAATTCGTCTTCGCATTGAATTATTTTGCTTTTGGATAACCAAGTAGATGTATCGATTTGTTTTATACTCCAATACGTAATAGACTTATCCTGATACTTAACTATACTATTATATCCTACTATTTTATATTCTAGTGAAGACTTTTGCGAAGAATTAACAGTGTTGCCAGCAAGCAAATCAATTGAAATACTATGTACCAAATAGTTGCCTTCGGCATAATTTGAGATGTAATTGTTTACGGCATAAGGATTATCTACTTCTCTCTGACGATACTGAAATTCAGTGCGTTCATATGATCTGTCTGTGTCGGCAGGTATTACAAGAGGCAGAATCAATAGTTCTTTGTTATTTGTTTTTGCGGTATATATATCTAAATATACTAATTTGTGATCAAATTTTTCGTTGTAAGATCGGATTATGTTCTTATCTTTATTTTTGCTATTAATAATATATATTGAGTCGTCACTAATTAACTTAACTTTATTTTTTTGATTGTTTGTTATGGCAAATCTCAAGTCTCCGTCTTTCATAGTTATATACAAATCTTTGTATTGACAATAGTAATCATTATTCATATTCATTTCTCCTAATTTTGTTATCGTAGGGCATTACAAACGGCAAACCCTAATTTAATTTGTTGCTTGGTATGTATAATAGTAAATATTTTCAATATAATTATTCTTGTGCTTATATTATTTCTCAGTAATTTTCAAATTGTCAATACCTCAATAATTTAAGACAACACTATGACATTTCCCTTTTGTGCAAAATAGATAATTAACGAAAAACCAATAAATTATTGCAGTCAATAATATGATAATTGAATAAAAGCAATCGGCTTTGGCAATAATTTTTCCACAATGACTGAAGATGTGTGGAGGAATATATGAACAAAGTCAACCCTTTTTTTGAAAAAAACGCTATAGGCGTAGACAGGTGGGCTAGTGTAGACGATTACAGCCCCAAACCTTATGACAAATTAAAAGTATCGCCTTATACCAAAACTAGAGTGATACTGATGAATGGTACAGAATTTGAGCAAAATTGGTTCTTGCATCAATTTAGTCGTAATTGTAATAACAACGACCTTAGGCGAGAAATTGCAATGATTAGGCGGCACGAACAACAACAACAAAAGACAATTTCTGGCTTGAAACCGCTAGACGAAAACAACCTAGAGACAACTATTTCTTACGAGCAACTGGCAATAGATTTGACCGCAATTTTGGCAAGGCACGTCAAAGATGATTATGTCAAAAACGCCCTTAATTTCGCCCTATTAGAAGATTTTGACCACTTGTACAGATATGCCAATTTGCTAGAAACCGAACAAGGCACAGATGCCAATATGTTGACTGGCGGCTATACCGAAATTACACCTGGCAGGCCCACTATTGCCGAGCCAAGACATCCCTTTGACGAAATCAATAGACATATTGCGGATGAAATTGCAGATCCATTTACCAAATTGGTTGTGGGGATAATTACGGCTGCAGAACAACAAACATTAAATTATTATATGAATATAGCGGGCTTTCACCCAACCGAAAATGGTAAACGATTGTATAACGAAATTGCTATGATAGAAGAGCAACACGTTACCGAATATGGTAGCTTAATGGATACAACTTGCAGTTGGTTAGAAAATTGGCTAATGCACGAATACACTGAGTGCTACCTGTATTATTCGTGCTATGTAGACGAGAGCGATAAAGATATCAAAAATATTTTTTATCAACATTATTTGCAGGAATGTGGACATCTGCAATATGTTGCAGAACTTTTGCAAAAATATGAGGGTAAGCCTTGGCAAGCATTGTATCCATGTGGGGGAGACTTTCCGGAATTGTTGCATTTTGAAGGTAATATAGATTATATCCGAGGGGTGTTAGCAAAGACGGTCAATTACACAAGACACAATGAAGACTATACGACTATAGACAGACTGCCAGACAAAGCGAACTATTATAAATATCAAAAGGCGAATATTAAGAAAGTAGAGTCTTTGCCATCTCACAAAGTAATAGTGGACCATATCAAAAAATTTGGAAGCGATTATAGATTTGAGACAAAACACAACCCAGTTACTGCTCTACAAGATCGTACTACTGACAACACAAATGTTGGTCGCAAGAAATCTTAAAATATTGGGGCAGAGTAACATACACAACCAAAAGTTGGATTATATAGAGACAATGATAATTCAATTAGGACAACGCCGAATATAGAGCAATTGTGATTGCGAACTGAGATGCGCGCAATAAAGTGGTCAATAAATATTGAATAAATTGTAATAATTCGAATATACAAAATTACGCACAAAGCCTTAGATTCCTCTTAGGCTTTGTGTTTTTTATAGTTCCATTGTAACACAAAAATAAACAATGCAATATTAATCGACAAAATTCGAAAGTTTTGTATGTGTTATTAATATAAAGTTTAAGTAAAATAATTTTACATAAAATAAATAATATAGTATTATATATAATACATATAGCATTAGGTTAGCGTTAAATTTGTCTTGATTGTAGTCGTGGCCTAATTTCGTTAGACTATTATGTGTGGGTTAACAATTTTTTAGGAATAAAGTGTTGGATTCGTTATTGATGTAGTACTAATTTGGTGCAACATTATTTCTGTACTAATTGTTGATTGAAATCAATTAAATTAAAATATATAACGAAAAAATCTAATAATTATTAAGTAAATAGCGAGGTATAAAGTTATGTCAACTGCTACTATTGTTAATATTGCTTTGACGGGAGTTGTTGGGCTATTTGTGCTAGTGGGTGCCATTGTAGGTGCCGTTAGAGGTGTTAAGAAAACACTAGTGCGAGGTGTATGGCTAGGAATATGGACGGTCATATTGGTGTTGTTTCTATCCGGAATAATAACCAACCTAATAATGAATATTAAGTTTACTGCCAATGTTGGTGGCGTAGAATGTACCGGAATCAAAGAAATAGTTACAGAACTAATAATGGCTAGTGGGGTAGATATGTCTAGCTTGGGTGAAAATGCGGATGCTGTTATCCAGGTTATTGTGGGCTATACAGACATAATACTAAATTCGGTTGTGTTTGTACTGTTATTCTGGTTACTAAAGTGGCTGCTGTTACCTATCAATGCATTAATTTATCGTGTACTTCCTTGGGGTAAGGCGGAGCGAAAATATAAAAAAGAAAAGAAAGCGTATGATAAGTATGTAAAGGAATATAAGAAATTACACAAGGGCGAAATCCCAGTCGAGGCAATGGGATTTGCCGACCTTAGCGATGATGAGAAGATACTTGCTGGAAAAATAAGTGAGATTAAGCAGAAGACGGCTTTGGATAGCCTAAGAGAAGCAAGGGCGTCGATAGAAAATAACGAAAAAATTATTAAGAACGAGAAGTTGGGGCTAGATATCGACAAGTCGGCTGTGGTGCAAGAAAACATCAAGGAAGAAAATAATAAAACTGAAGAAACCTTTATACCAAAAGAAGAGTATCAGCCAAAACAAGAAGAAGTAGTAGACTTGACTCCGGTAACAAAACCAAAAAAATTAAAAAAACATAGACTGCTGGGTATGTTGGTTGGTGGCGTAATGGGAATATTCATTGGTGCTATTACTTTGTCACCTGCCTTGGGCATATTATCTCTAGCAAATGACATCAACTCTAATAACGAGATAGAATTAGAGGACGGGACCAAGAAGGGCTTGGTGGATTATCTGACTCAAGATATGTTCAGCCAAATCAATGAATATTATGAAGATTCTATAGGCTCTAAGGCCCTTACATATACCGGCGGAGAGTGGGTGGCTACGGCCACTTTTGGGGCATTGACTCGTGGAAAAGTAGATGGACAAGTTGCAGATCTTGCCGAGGATGCTAAGAATATAGTAGCGATAGCGTCATTGGTTAATACGATAACCGACCAAGTCAAGGAATTAGAAGAGAGCAATTATCAGCCCGATGTTTTACGAAAAATAATTAAAAATATAGACAAGATTATAGATTATGCATTTAATATTAGCGTAGTCAACGTGTTAGCACCATATACTATGCAGATTCTGGCCGACGAGATAGAAAAAACAGCGAACGACAACACGACTGCTTTGGCAGAAAATGAGAATTCTACTGAGGCAAATGACGATATTAATAAAATATTGGTCAAGTTCGCCCAAACTGTAGCGACATTTGAAGACGCAAGTACAATTAAGAGCGAATTAAAATCTTTTATTAAGATAGTAGAGATGCTTAATTATGGTGTAAATATCAATACAATCGATGGCGTTAGATCAACATCATTGCTGTCCGAAATATTGAAGTCTAGCGACAATTCCAAGAATTCAGAAGTGACCAGAACTATTCAAAAATTGAATTACGAATATTATACAACCAACCAAAAGATGTACTTTACCTCATTAATAGAGAAGTGTTATAGCGTAGATGGTTACGAGACTAAGGCTGTGCCAGAGGTTATGCCAATGGGCATAGAAGTGGTGCTTAAGGCTTTGCTGCAAGAAGCAGGAGTGACCAATGCGGGTGAAATATTAGCAGGCGATTCTAAAGAAACTGTAAAAAATTTCTTGATGTCAACATTTAACGAAGTATTTGCGGTTCTGCTAGAACTTAATACTGGCTACGATGCTAATAACAATATGGTGTATATAGAGTATGAGACCGAAGACGACTGGGGCAACATTACATTGGGCAAGATTAGCAAAAATATGTTTACATCTTTGGGTAAAATACTTGACAACATCGCTGGATTGGTTAATGAAGAAGTGTACAAAGATGCTATTGCATCAGTTGCAAAGAACCTTAATAATATAGCAACCGAAGGGCTGAAAGAAATGATGGGCGAAGATCCTGCGTCTAAGGTCGGCGCTAATCTTGAATCAGCGCTTAATGCTTTGACCGGCGAAGGTGCGTTCGCCAAAGAATTGACTGCAGTTGGCGAAGTATATCAAACAATCTTTAACAACAATGGACTATTTAAGGGCGAATTTGCACTCAACGACAAAGACAATTGGCAATGGCAAATTAATAATCTTTCGGCACTTGGCAACGCATTAGATGCTTTACAAGAGACAACTCTTTTGGGATATGTCAATACAGGAGACAAATACAACACCATTAATATTATATTCACCGCAATGCTAGATAAGGTTAAAACTGATATGGTTGACACAAATAGTTTATCGCTAGATTTGAACGGATACATTGAGTCTCCTTCAGTTATGGAGCATGCTGTATATAATATTATCAATCTAATAAATTATAACATTTCTAATCAATGTATCAACGGCAAAGTTGATTGGAGTAACACATTTGATAAGTGCGCCAAGGCTATAGGTGTGATTACTGACATAATTAATGCCGAAAAAACAGACGATGTTGACTCTATAGATATGGTGTTAGAAATCTTAGGCAAGCATACCTCTATCGAGCTGGATGGAAATGCCAATGAAGTAATCAAGGGTGCCTTAGATGAGATTAATATTACTAGTAACACAATCTTCACTGGATTGGTTAGTCGCGTGTTGACCGACTTCAGATCGGTGTTAAATTCGCAAATCTCAGCAGCAGATAATAAGCAGGTAAATACAATTATTAATGCATTGTTTGATACATTGTCAGGGGTTGGCACTAGTACAAAACCAAGGAACACTTATCAGTATCACCTTAATACACTAAAAGAAGTTTATGATTATATTACTAACGAAGAATACGGACTTGGTGGATTAGATAACATCGAATTCGATACCAAAGATTTGGGTAAGTTGGGAGAATTGTTAAATATTATAACCAAAAGCAATTCTAACGAAACCGATGCAATTCCGCTAGTAAGCAATAGCACTATTTGTGAAATTATTGCAGACATTATGCAAGAACAATTAATTGATGGAAGCAACGGAATAGAGTCTATGATATCCGACTCAGATATTAGCGGTGCTATGAAAGATTTTGTAACAACATTAATTGCTAATATACGCAATAGCGTTCCATTCAGATACACCCCAACCAACGGATGGGTAGGCGTAACAGAGGCATTGAGTTATATTATTAACAATTGTCTAGATGGCGGTAATATAGATTTTGCTGATACAGATGCCACATCTACCATAATTGGCAAAATGATGGATGTGCTATCTGGCAAGGACTTTGTGATAGGAACTGGGGCAGATGCCAAGACTTATAACGCTAAGTTTGTAGAGCCAAAAGATGTCAAACTGCTGTTGGGTAAAATTATTGCTAAGAAGATGTCTAATATGTCAATTGATGCAAAAATCAAAGATGCTATAATGGGAGCAACATTTAGCTTAGCCAGTGATACAACATACAATATCTATGCCAAGGCAATTAATCTATATGTTTATGGCGAAGCTGAGACAACTAAGGACATATTTAACGACAATAAGGTGTCACTTGTCAATGTCGAAGGCCAGACATATACTCTTAACGGAATATGTGATAAAATATTCAATTTTAACAACAACGCCTATAGTTGGGAAGTTGCGTTAAAGACGCTGCTTAATTTAACCAATACAAACTTTGCAAGTGCAGGTTTGGGCAACTTTAGTAATATTAATCACACTTATTATAGTGCAGATACTGTCGAAATCAGCGGATTTGGAGAAACATTAGATAATATATTAATCAATCAATGGGAAATGGCAGAGAGTGTCAACATTATCACTTTGGATCAAATCAAATATATAATGAGTTCGACGATTGCAAATGAATTAGAAGATGTAACTGACACTGATGTTAGGGGTGCTCTTGATACAATCGTTAACAACATCAACAAAATTACAGAATCAGAAGTTAAGGCTACACTTAAGACGGTCGCCAATGATTGGACCGGTGCGTATTTCGATACTCAGACTAAGGCAATGCAATATGCAATAGATATCCTTAATGGCTACACTAGCGCAACCGACCAAGACGCATATATTGCAGACTTGGGAGTATATCTAGACGAAATAGATAAGGTTGTTTTAACTAATGGGTTAGGCAAGACATTTACTATCACCATTCTTAATAAAATAGGCAATGACGAAGATTCTGATAGTATTGCAACTACCATTAACACAGCAGTGGCCAAGTTGCGAGGCGAAGAAAGTGTTACAAAAGTATTCTTGCAAAACAATAATGACAGAGTTAACAATTTGTATAATGGCAAAAATAACGAAGAAGTATACGCTTTGTTAAGCGAATTGAAGAGCACATTAAATGGAATTACATTCAGTAATTTTGAATTAACGTTGGGTGGAGAAACTACCATCTCTTCTGATAAATACAATGAAATGCGTAACAATTTGGTGAACATTTCTATAACTATTCAGCAGTTGCAAAGCAACCCAATAGTTGGTGCAAAAGATGCTAGATATATAGCAATTGCAGTAATAAATAAGTTGGTTACTAGTATGGACAATTTGATTACTTCAGTTAACTATTCTAATAATGTCAATAGAGCATATGGGCACAAAACTGGAACAACAGCAGATGGATATAAGCAATATTTGATTGATAGAATAGCGGTGACTGATGAGGAAGAAGAATATGCGACACTAGTCGCAGGCTCTACTACTGATTATGAAGTGCCATATTATGTTGATAATAATGGTGATTCTAATGTAGAAACTGCAGAATATGCTTATCTATATCAAACTCAAAAGTATATAATAGTCTACTTATTAGATGATTATTATAATTTAATAACAAAATCAAATTAATGATAATGACAGTAAGTAAAATATAGAGATGTCAATAACAACATCTCTATATTTTTTTGATTATATATTTATTAGTATTTTTAGTTTTCCATCTATATTCTTCATTATGTCTAATCATTATAATATTTTATTATAATATTTGTTACTATTGTGGTTATGTAATAATTGTGGTTATGTAATAATTACAAAAGAAAACCATATTAATATTTTATCTATAATATAATTCTGCATTGTTCTAACAATGCTGTATGCGGGCTGTCAAAAAAAAAAATTATTCCCTAGACATAGGGAATAATGTATAATTTTTAACACTTTAGTTTTAATACTCGCTTAATATATTGCAATTGTCTAATACTTATAGTGGTCTTCTCTCCTCAATCGCCTTAGTTAGCGTAATTTCATCGGCATACTGCAGATCGCTGCCCATTTGTATTCCTTGTGCCAGCCTAGTAACTTTAATTCCAAGCGGTTTTAATAATTTGGCTATGTAGGTGGCAGTCACTTCGCCTTCGACATCTGGGTTAGTTGCAACTATTACTTCTTCTATATCGCCAGCCTGCACTCTTTCTACTAGTTCTTTTATTCTAATATCATTAGGTCCTTTATTATCCAATGGACTAATAGTTCCGTGCAACACATGATATAGTCCACGATAATGCTTAGATTTCTCTATTGCCCGCACATCCTTAGGTTCCTTAACTACACAGATAGTGTCGCTGGTGCGACTGCTGCAAATATTACAAATATCCTTGTCTGTAAAGTCACCACAAACTTTGCAATAATGTATTTGGTCTTTTGCATTAATTAGCGAATTGGCAAAAAACATTACTGCATCTCTGTCCATATTGATAATAGAATATGCATATCTTTCTGCAGTCTTAGCCCCTACAGATGGTAGCGTCGTAAATGCGTTGATAAGATTTTGCAATGCGTCACATTGGTCGCTCATTATTTTTGTCCTAGAACATTCCTGCAGGAAGTCCACTATTTCCTTTTAATTTCTTTTCTAATTCATCAGCTTTTGCAATAGCCTCATTAACAGCAGCCGTAATCATATCTTCTAACATCTCAGCATCGTCTGGGTCTATTGCGGCAGGGTTAATCTTGATACCAGTTATCTTCTTGTTGCCCAGTATAGATACCTCTACCATACCTCCACCCGAAGTCGCAGTCAAAGTTGTGGCTGCTAATTCTTCATCGGCCGCCTTAATTTTTTCTTCCATATCAGCCTGCATTTTCTGTGCCTGTTTCATTAGATTCTGTATGTTCATATTGCCACCACCGAATCCACCCATTCCTGGTCTAAACATAATCATTTATCTCCTTTGATTAAATTATATTTAAGATATATTAGTTGTAGTACTTGTATTAAATTGCCAAATTATCAGCAGTTAGATGTCATTATGACACACAATTAGGTGTAGGCCAAATGTTTGCTTATATGAGTCCAAAATACTTAACTTGCTACAATTAATACAATATATACAGATATAGAGTTTTGCTTAATAATATACACAATCTTTGTTAAGTATTACTACTCTACAATCTTAACAAGGTCTCCCAATTCAGCGCGAAGTTTACGCACGTTTGCTTCTCTAATTTCGTCACTCTTGTCTTCTAATAATTGTACACTAAGTACAAGGTTGCAGTCAATTTCTTTAAGGGTTGTAACGATAAAATCATTTATGTTTTTTGACAAAATATCTTCATAGTTTGATATTTGGTCACAAACAATTCTAAATTCATTGCCTGCTATATCATATGATTTGATATTAGATATAATAGCAAAAAGCAAACTGTTGCCACTCTTCCTAGCGTTCTTCATTAGATTGCCAATTATCATATCTTTTGATAAGGATTTGCCCTTAGGGAGATTGCTATTGGTTGTTGGACCACTGCCAAATACATCAGTAATATTATTGCTGGCAGTTGTGTTAAATTGTCTTTGCGAGACCATCTTGTCGTTGGCGATGGTGCCATAGTTAACGTCTAACGCAATGTTTTCGCCGCCGCTTGTATTTTTGTCTAATTGTGTGTCTGCAATACTATGACAAACTTCCGTACGATTAATGCCATTATCTCTGTGCGAGATTTTTGTTTTTTGGCCGTATTCATCCCAATTATCAATGTTGTCGACACCGAGCATAGGGTTATTGTCAACAACCTCTATAGTTTTGGCAGAGATGTTTTTGGCTTTAGGGACAGTCTCCTGATATAATTTTTGACTCTAGTGCTTTGATTCGTTGTTCTAGTTTTTCTATTCGGTCTTCGTCGTTCAGCAAACCTAATACATTGATTTCGAACAAAGCACGGGAATCGGTTGTGTATCTAAATTCTTGTTCGAGACTAGATAACCTAGACATTATCTTAATTAATATCGCGTTATCGCAAGACTGTGCAATTGCTTGGCAACGCGAGTAGATATCGTCTGGCATAGACAGTAAAGATTGAGCATTATTGCAGTTTTTGATAATACTGATGTCTCTGACAAAATTAACCAAATCACGATTAAGTTGTCCAAAGTTTTTGCCTTTGTCTGCAAGTGCCTTAAGGTATGATAGCAAATTCGTACAGTCTCTAGTTATTATATATTCGCATATTGTGGCAAGTGCGTCTTTGCTTGTTATACCTGTTATCTCTGTAACTGAATCATATGTAATATTATTGTTAGAGAATGTAATACAAGATTCAGCGATGGACAGTGTATCTCTGACGCTTCCTTCACCAAGAGATGCAATTAATTTTAAGGCTTCTTCTTCGTATTTTACACCTACTTGGTCGAATATTTTTTGCAATTGACCAACTAATGTCTCAATGCTGACTAATTTGAAATCAAATCTAATGCAGCGGCTAAGTATGGTCTGTGGCAATTTGTGTACTTCGGTAGTTGCGAGTATGAACACCACATATGTTGGTGGCTCTTCTAATGTCTTAAGTAGGGCGTTAAAAGCACTCTCAGATAGCATATGAACTTCGTCAATAATATATACTTTGTACTTAGATATAGTTGGTGGATAGATTACCGACTCCTTAATATCTCTAATATTATCTACTCCATTATTAGATGCGGCATCTATTTCTATTATATCTAAATTGTCTGGATTATTAAGTGCAATGCATGCAGGACATTTGCCACAAGCAATACCATTTTGGGGTTCGGTGCAGTTGATTGCTTTGGCGAATATCTTAGCAATACTAGTTTTGCCAGTTCCTCTAGTGCCAGAGAAAAGATATGCGTGCGATATCTGATTGCTAACAATTTGATTCTTTAGCGTGGTTACGATATGGTCTTGTCCGATTACCTCATCAAATGTTTTGGGTCGAAATCTTCGATATAGTGCTTGATGTTCCATAGTTACTCCTGTTATTATGCTAATTTGTATATATGCATTATTGATTCTAGTCACAAATCTATTTTTGTTTTTATTCTTGCTACTGCATTCTCTACACTCTTAATATTAATATGCAGAGTTTCTGCAATCTCTTTGTTATTGCATCCGCTTATTTTAAGCTTAAGAATATCAAATTCCATATCGCTTAATTTTAGTCCCAACTCTCTTAAAGTATAGGATAGACTCTCTTCGTCTATCAATTCCGACTCTGGTGTTTTAGTGTTAAATTCATAAGGTACTGTCATAGTATCACCATTGTCTCCGGTCATTTCCACTTCGCCTTGATTGTTAAGTGGTAATGTATTGCTATTAATCTTTTGCTTTTGGGTATTTAGCTTTTTAAGATAGTTAATTAATTCATTATCTATTATATGATTGACAAATGTGTCAAATGAAGCATTGCGTCTATCGTTGTAGGCAAGTATTCCTTTGTATACTGCCAGTCTACCACACTGCAATAATTCTTGATAATCGTCGCTATAATAGAAATAGCCTTTTGCCTTAACCTTTTGCTCGATTATATTCTCATACGTTTTTATTATTTGGTTACAAGCATACGTATCGCCATCTTTTGCGGCTTGCAACATAGATTTGTCGATGTCTATCATCTTGTCCCTTTTTATAATTAATGATTTTTATCAATATTAATTTTTGTCTATATAGTGTTTGTTGCACAATTATATATTGTTTGTCATATCTATCGTTGTTTCTGACAATAACCATATGCCAATTGTCATTTGTTGTTTTTCTTAGTAAATATCGTATTGATTGCTATGCCAGTTGCGACAGATGCATTAAGTGAATTGATATGACCACACATAGGTATAGATACACGCTTGTCACATAATTTCAGCGTCAACGCCGATGTGCCGAAACCTTCTGAACCAATAACTAATGCAACACCGCCGCCAAAGTCGGTCTTATTGATATCTTCTCCGCCCAATTCGCAGCCATATACCCAGATATTGTGTTGTTTTAATTCTTCAATTGTTTGATTAATATTGGTTACCTTGGCCACCTTGACATATGCAGTAGCCCCTGCCGAAGTTTTGATAACTGTTTCGTTAACATTGCAGGCACGATTCTTGCCAATTATTATTCCATCTACACCAAAGCATTCGCAAACTCTTATTATACTACCAAGATTGTGTGGGTCTTCTATTCCGTCTAGTATCAATATAAATGGGTCGGTGCCTTTAGACTTGGATACTGCTAGGATTTCTGGCAATGTAGCATAGTCATAATCGGCAGTCTCTGCTATAATGCCTTGGTGCTTGCCAGTTTTACTAGTTCGGTCTAGTGTAGAATTGTCTACCCATTGCAATTTTATTCGCTTAGATTTTGCCAAGTCAATTATTTCTTGGAAAGTGTTGTCGTGAGTTGACTTGCTTGCCAATATTTTTTCAATTTTTTCTCCATTGCGCAGAGCTTCTCGCACTGCATTCCTACCCTCTATTAGTAGCATTATTCTCTAACTCCTTATGTATTGTATCGTAGCCAACATTCAATATCTCGTCTAGTCGAGGTTGGTTGCCTATAAGATATAAATAACCAATTAATGCTTCGAATCCAGTGGCACGTTTATAGTCTATTACCTTGGCATTTTTAGCTATATTGTTAGTTTTGTAATTTCGTGCTCTCTTAAAGATTTTAGTCTCTTCTTCGGTTAACATCTTAGATATCTTGGATATAATTTCACTCTGTCCGCTTGCTTTGACAAAGTTGGTTGTCAACTTGTGTTGCAGATTAACATTAACCTCTTCGTCTAGTACAATTCTTTGTCTAATGTAAAGGCTAAAAACAGCATCACCCACAAAAGCCAGGCTCTGAGGATTAAGATTGATGGCTATTGATTTGTCAATATTGTTGATATCAAACATATTATTTTGACCTAATGTAAAATTTTATATTTTTTTTAGCAAGTTATATTGTGACGGCCTTGCAATCAATATACTATACCAATATTAGACACACTGGTCAGTATGTACCACTATAGATTAAATGATATATATATACAAATATATATTATCATAACATAGGTATCAAAGTCCACAATTTTTGTTGTTATTTTGATGGCTTAACAGATAAACGAATTTTAGATAGTTCAACGGACGATTATTTATTTTTCAGGCGAAGATAGTCGACTTGAATACAAGGTGGTAAGAATTAGACTACAGTTCAATTATGTATTTAAGGGCAATAAGCGCAAGTGTAATATTGTCGAGCATTGCCAAAATTGTTTGCCAACGGGTAAGGAAATATGAGATAATATAATGTGTCTTTTGGGGACAAATGTGATTTGATATTGAATTAACATCAGCTTTGCTTGAATATACTCTCGCTTTGCTTCGTGTGCATTCATACAAAACTTCCGATAATATAATCTATGTGATGTTGCTTTGCTCACTTTGTTCGCAAATCAATTTGCTAAATGCAAATCCGTTGTCACAACGGCATCCTGATTGAATTAACATCGGTTATATACAAGAGAACCTATCGGGTATGTTTGTTTATAACTTCCGATATTATAATTATTCGGAATGTATGAAACATATTGTAGAACAATGAAATTACAAAAGCCAAAGGCACAATGTGCAACAAAGGAAATTGAAGAAAATTATGGAAATTAATGAATTATTGGCTCAAGAATTTAGTATGTCACTTAATCACGCAAACAATATTATTGCGCTGATGGATGAGGGGGCGACTATCCCATTCATCGCCAGATATCGTAAGGAGATGACGGGCAGTTGTGACGATCAGACTTTGCGTGCGTTTTACGACAGGCTTAATTACTTAAGGAACTTAAATGAGCGTAAAGAATCGGTTATTGGCATTATTACCGAACAGGGCAATATGACCGAAGAAATAATGAATGCATTGAACAATGCCGCCACCCTAACCGAGATAGAAGATATATATAGACCATTTAAGCCAAAGCGAAAGACGAGGGCGACAGTGGCTGTGGCAAAGGGTTTGCAACCATTAGCGGACGCAATTATTAAGCAGGACAAGTCGGTTGATTTGATGGCATTGGCAGAGACTTTTGTGTCTGAAGAGAAAGATGTTAAGAGTTCCGAGGAAGCATTGCAAGGTGCTAAGGACATTGTGGCAGAGTCTATTTCGGACAACGCAAATTTGCGAAAAATTTTGCGTGAAATGCTGCAGAAAAAAGGTTTTGTGCAATGCAAGTTGGTCGAAGAAGAAGAGAATGCTCCTACTTATGAGATGTACAAAGATTATAATTCACCAATTGACAAAATGCCATCTCACCGAATTTTGGCAATCAATCGTGGAGAGAATGAGAAGTGCTTGAAGGTCAGCTTGACATTGAATGAAGAATTGGCATTGGGGGAGATATACAAAGAGACTATTAAGAAAAATTCGCCATATGAACAATTGTTAAAAGAAATATGTCAAGATTCTTATGACAGGTTGATTTTCCCTAGTATCGAGAGAGAAGTAAGAAATGAAATGACCGATCGTGCTAACGAGCAAGCAATTAAGATGTTTGAGGTTAATCTAAGACCTCTTTTGATGCAGGCACCTCTAAAAGATAAAGTTATTTTGGGATTGGATCCTGCATACAGAACAGGTTGCAAGATTGCAGTTATAGATAATCACGGCAATGTGCTAGATACAGCTGTTGTATATCCCACACCACCCCAAAACAAGATAGAAGAAGCAGAGGCCACTCTAACCAAATTGATTATGAAACACGATGTTGACATAATATCTATTGGCAACGGAACTGCGACCAAAGAGAGTGAAATTTTTGTAGCCAATTTGATTAAGAAGTTGCCAAGGAAAGTGACATATGCAGTAGTTAATGAAGCAGGTGCATCGGTATATTCTGCTAGCAAATTAGGTGCTGCTGAATTCCCTACATTTGATGTTGCATTGCGTAGTGCGGTTAGTATTGCTCGTAGGTTGCAAGATCCATTGGCAGAGTTAATTAAAATAGATGTCAAATCAATTGGCGTAGGACAATATCAGCACGATATGCCTCAGAACCGATTAACCGAAGTGTTGGAGGGAGTGGTAGAAGACTGCGTTAACTCGGTTGGCGTAGATGTTAATACTGCCAGCCCTAGCCTGCTAGGCTATGTGTCGGGACTTAATAGCGGAATAGCCAAGAGCATAGTAGAGTATCGCAAAGAGAATGGCAAAATTAACAATAGGCAGACGCTATTAAAAGTTAACAAATTGGGAAATAAAGCATTTGAACAATGTGCAGGTTTCTTGCGAATAGTAGACGGTGATAATGTGCTTGACAATACCGGAGTACATCCTGAGTCTTATGAGGCGGCAAATAAATTGTTGAAATTATTCGGAATGACTACCAGCGATGTATCTAACGGAAATGTAAAACATTTGGCAGAGTTGGTTGCTGCTAAGGGCGAAGAGTCAGTTGCCAAGGAGATTGGTGTAGGAGTTCCTACTTTGACAGATATTGTTAACGACTTAATTAAACCAGGTAGAGATATAAGGGATGAGTTGCCTAAGCCAGTACTGAAGAGCGAATTGTTAGGAATAGAAAATTTGAAACCTGGTATGGTTATAGATGGCGTAGTGCGTAATGTAATTGATTTCGGTGTATTCGTGGATATATCTGTGCATCAAGATGGCTTGGTTCATATATCTGAGATTAGCAAAGATTATATCAAGCACCCAAGTGAAGTATTGAAGGTTGGCGATATAGTTACTGTTAAGGTAATAGGAGTAGACCTGGCCAAGAAACGAATATCTCTAACCATCAAGGGAGTCACCGAAGAAGACCTTGCTAACAAGGTGGGGAATTAACCAAAAAACTATTTTATTAATATCGTAAGATATTTATAATCGCACCTGCAAAGAAGATTGTATATAGCTGATGTTAATTAATTTTTGGATATTATTGTCCTGCTGCAGATTTTTGATAAATTGCAATAGAATTAGAAATAGAATATTTGAATAATATACAAAAGCCATTATTAGAGAGTGCTCTAATAATGGCTTTTTTTTGTTACTATATTTGATGACCTACAATTTTATTTAAGTCGGTTGTGTTTTAGCAAATGGGGAATATATATTTATTGAGTCTTTTTGTTAAGATATGCCATTAGTTTAGCAGTGGCATCGCTGCTAGTATGGGTAGATTCTTCTTTGTTAACTAGCCTTTCAATTTCCCACATACATTTTACAAATCTATTTAATTTGTAAGTCGTAGTCTCGGTGTCTGCATCGAGCGTAATTATGCCATCTGCAAATTGGCACTTGTATTTATTACAGGCGTCTGCGACAATGTCATCAATTCTAACTACGTTGGCAAATTTTTCTACCACTGCGCCAAGGTCTGTAATGGTGTATTCGTCGGATGTGCTTAATAGTCCCATATTTTCTTGCTCTTCGCTACGCTCTAGCACTACTTCGGTTTCATTTTCTATCTTAATTGCGATAGTTATAGCGGTGCCGTCTTCGTAGTAAGCGGGATATGCCAACATATATAGCCCATTGCCATAATTAAGCTTATATATGCTTTGATTAATTTTTTCTAAAATATCATTTATTTTCATAATTACCCCATTATGTTTTAATTTTATGATAACAATTTATAATAACAAATCTACGAGATGTTAACTTGCTTATGCGTCTGCCTGTATCTCAATCTGACAATTGCAATTTTGATATAGTAGCGGCACACTGAGTTAATAACCTAGAGATATATACAAGTAATGCTACGCATATATCTATTTATAGTTACCAAAAAATATTAATTTAATATCATATTAATATTATAAACAGACAATCAAAATATTATCTGTTTCCTCAGTTGCTCACATTTTGCATAGCGACAATCATCAAATCATAATATTACTTATGATTGCAAGTATACAGTTACAATTATATTCTATCACAATATTTGCAGTAATATATAGCAGTAATTCACTATTTTTAATTTTTTCAATTTGATAAATCAAGGTCTTAGTTGCGTTCCATTTCTTCTTTGGAATGGAAGAATGTCGCTATCTGCGGAGCGGTAAACGAAGCGCTTGATTTTTTTAATTCAGCATTGCTATTGATTCGGTCAATTTGCTCGTGACATCTACCTTCGAATGAACCCATTTTGCCAGAATATTTTAGTAGTGGAATAACAGTTTCGGAGATTGGATTGAAGCTATCTGCACTGCTAAATACGGGCTCGCTACTAGGTATATTTGCAGCGTTGCGAACAGCAAGTAGTGTCTGGCCAAAAGTCAACTCTACATCTCTACCTACACTCATTGCATCTGTGTGGTTATATGAATAAGGTTTGAACGCTACTCCCATAGCGTTAGGTAAATGAATATGAGAACCATATACATCTACGCCGTGTTTTAATACTTGACTATTGCTTTTGTCTAAGAAATTCTTGTGTGGTGCTACTGGGTTATAATCACATCGATATAATTCTACAGGGATTAATGTGTCTTCGCCAACATCATTGTGACCATTAATAAATGCCTTAAGTGTGGTTGATGCACCAGTAACTGGGTAGTCAACAGTGCTGCCTGTTATACGGAACTGGCTGCCTGCAATAGGAATAGCGATGGTTTCCTTAAATAATACTAAGTTGCCTTCGACATTACCGGCGAACCAATTGGTATAACAATCTAGATATGTATCTGTTTTGCGTACCGTATCGCCATATAGATCGGCTTTTGGAACAGAGTGGAAATATGTAGTTGGGCACAACTTTATTTTGTCGCACGCCAACATTTTCTCATACTGTAGTTGAGTAAAAGGCATAGGATATACTTGTTTGTCTTCTTTTACATACTTTAGAGTTTGCGGGATGGAATGCATAGACATATCGTTACTCAATCCATAACCTTTGGATATTTTTAATCCTAACTTACCGCTTACAAAACTGCTTATTTCATCCAAACATTTTTGTACATGAGTCAAGCACCAATCTACATATTCTTGCGATCGATTTTGTTTATAATAATTAGTCTTGTTGTTGTCGTTAATTAGGCTTTGGCGAAAAGCGGTTGTGCAAAGTTCATTCCATTCTTTTTCGCTTAAATTTTTTTTGGTTAGTGTGGTTATGTCTATTTCTTTTTTAGTCATTCTCGCCCTCGCTTATATATTAGGATTTTATCATATTCGCTTACTAATTGCAAGTAGTTATTTTATAATTGAGACGTCAAAAAGACTACTAGTATAATCAATTTTCAATGATTTGTTCGTTATAATAATTCGAAATATAAATAAGACTTTTTGAGTTAATACAAATATAAATGCATTATTAACGGTAGTGCATATTGGGCGATAGCCCCATATTGTATAGATAATAAGTATATATCATCCAATGCAGCTAGTCGTAGATTGTGCTCGAGGAAATATTATCCAAAGTAGTCGCAAGACACCTTGAGATAATATGACGAAGGAAACAATCTATGTGTCAGACGACGCTAGTCGGCTGGGATGCACGGTAGTGCATATTGGGCGATAGCCCAATTACACATAGATTATAATATCGGAAGTTAGAGACAAACGTACCCGATAGGGTCGCTTGTATATAACTGATGTTAATTCAATCAGGATGCCGCTAGTATTAGCGGTAGGTTGCGATTAGCGAACTGAGTTGCGAACAAAGTGAGCAAATCTACATCTCATAGATTATAATTGTTGACAAAATGCTAAAATGTTGCTAAATTATTAACATAATTTTGCAACATTTGCGAGGAAATATGTGGGATAATATTGTACCAGATAATTTTATAGAAGAAGAGATACTAAAAGATTTGAAATCGGGAAGAGCCAAAGAGGTGATTACTCGTTGTCCGCCAGAGCCAAGTGGCTATTGGCATATTGGTCATTGCAAAGCATGGATAATAGATTTTGAGACGGCGAAGAAGTTCGGTGGATATACTAATTTGCGTATGGACGACACCAACCCTACCAAAGAGGATGGTGACTTTGCGAACTCTTATGTTAATGACTTAGAATGGCTAGGATATACGCCTAAGAATGTAATCTATGCTAGCGAAGCATATTTTGAAGATATATATAAAATTGCCGAAGATATGATACGTGACGGCAAAGCATATGTATGTGAATTGTCGGCAGAAGAGGTGTCTCAGACCAGGGGTACATTGTCGGAGCCTGGTATCGAGAGCCCATATAGGAACCGAAGCGTAGAAGAGAATTTGAAGTTGTTTCACGATATGCGAGATGGCAAGTTTGAAGATGGAAAGGCGACACTTCGTGCCAAGATAGATATGGCTCATCCTAATATGAATATTAGAGACCCTGTGATGTATCGGGTAATGAGAGCAACTCACTACAAGACGGGCGACAAGTGGTGCATCTATCCTATGTATGATTTTGCTCATCCTATGGAGGATGCTCTTGAGGGTGTGACTTATAGTCTATGCGATATCAGTTTTGAGGATCATAGGCCTCTATATGACTGGTTTATTGCAAATGGTTGGAAAGGTGAATATCCTCCTAGGCAGATTGAATTTTCTAAACTTAATTTAGAGAATGTTTTACTAGGCAAGAGATATCTTAAGAAGTTAGTTAACGAAGGCAAGGTAATGGGTTGGGATGACCCAAGATATTTAACAATTGTTGGGATGCGTAGGCGTGGTTATACAGCAGAGGCAATCAAGGAATTTATTAAGTCTTTGGGTTTGTCGAAATGTGATAGCACCATTCCATTCAATGCTCTAGAATATTATATTCGTGCCGACCTTAATATGAAGGCGACTCGTGCAATGGCTGTGCTTGATCCTCTAAAGGTTGTAATAACCAATTATAGTGGAAGCGAAGAAATAGAAATTGCAAATAATCCTAATGTTGAGAATGCGGGCTCACATACTTCGCGATTCTCTAATACTATATATATTGATGCCGATGATTTCTCACTTAACCCTCCTCCAAAATACAATAGATTGGTGCGAGGTGGAATGGTTAGATTGAAAGGTGCATACATTATTCGTTGTAATGATGTTGTATACAAAGACGATGGCTCTATTGATCATTTGGTTTGTGAATATTTACCTAACACCAAGAGTGGAAACGACACTAGCGGAATTAAGGTTAAGGGAACAATACATTTTGTTTCACAAGACAACTGCACCGAAGTCACTATTCGAAATTTCAAGAATTTAATCAAAGATGAGTATTTAGACCCAAGCAAAGCGTTGGCAGATGGTGTAGATGTAGATGAACTGCTTACCCCAGACTCGCTAACTGAAACAACAGCGTTGGTAGAGAATTATTTGCTAAGTGCTAAACCTGAAGATAAATTTCAATTTATGCGCAAAGGTTATTATACACTAGACAAAGATTCAACTGCAGATCACTTAATATTTAATAACACTATTTCTCTAAAAGACGGATACAAGCCTCAATAACATTTTTGGATAAATATGGCATAGTATGTAGTGTATTGTGTGCACAGTAACCTGTTATTAGTGGCGAGGTCAAAAACTTGTCAGTTTAGAAAAATATCAGACATAGGCAATTCCTGTGTCTGATATTTTTGTATTAATTGTGGTTAATTGTATTTTTTAATCTGATTATAATTGATTAGCGAATTATCCGAGATATTGTGAATAAATATTAATTCGTAGAAGATAAATCAAAAGAATTAAAATGCTGGTTAGTGGTAAAAAGTATACATTAAGATGTAATTATGACAGTAGATTATGCAGTAAATGGTGGCTTTTTGGCAAATAATCAGCAGTTATCCACAATTTCACAAGTTTTGTTTATTAATTTTTTTGAATTATTATGCAAAAATTAAAAATTTGAAAAATTTTTGTGAAAAAATGTCGAAAATCACCAAAGTTATCCACTTATCCACCACTTATCCCCGAGTTATCCACAGCCAATGTTCGTAAAATGTTTTATAACGACGTGTTTTTATGTCACAAAGATGTGTTTTGAATAGTTATCCACATAGTTGTACACAAGTTTTATGGACATACATATGTTGGGATTGTGTCAAATAAGAAATCCGTACCCATATTTAGTGTGGCAGTTTCGTCATCTATTATTGGAATATCTGGGATATTGTCTTCTACGCCTTCGATCACAATACCCGCTTGTGGCTGATATATTTCGTGTCGTATTTCTTTGCGGTCTATTACCTCACCATTGCGAGAGGTAATAAGATATGATTTGACATCAAATCCTCCTCTAGGGTAGGTTAATCTATAAGTCTCGCCCTTAAACAAAACCTTGTCTGTATATTCCTTATTCACGTCTGGAACTATTCGATCAGGCAGTGGTGATAAGGTGGCTAATGTTTCGCTCTCTGTGCTGTATTCTACGTCTAGTGGGTAAGAGTATATCTCTACAGTAACGTCATCTGCAGTGCTGCTGGTTTTGATAAATATTGGGTGCTCAGATGTGTTAGTAAATTTTAGGTCTGAAGCGCCGGATACCATTGCATCTAGGGCTAGAGGTACATATCTAACTGGGAGCGTGTGCTTATGAACTTCGTCTATTTGTATGCCAGATAGCAGTAGTGCATTGTATAGGGTGGTGCTGGCTTGGCACACACCTCCGCCAATTCCGTCAACAAACCTGCCATTTTGTATAATTGTAGCGATTTGATATCCATTATCTAGTGTATGTGGCGAGGTGACTTCGTTAAAAGAAACTGACTGGTTTGGTTCTATTCTCATTCCGTTAAATTTGGATAGTGCTAATTTTACATTGTTTTTTCTTCCACCAGTACTGTCACCGACCGATGTGGAGAATTTGGCGATTCTATTGGTTAATGATTGATTGTATTCTTCACTAATTTTAGGTTCGGCATCTTCTAGCTCTAGTTCAATCAATATGTTATTAGTTATAGCAAATTGCTTATTGATATTGCTATACAATTTGTCCCTATTTATTACTTTTCCACTAGCAGAAGGCGTAATCTGCCACATATTTGCCTCTGTCGGTGAAAATGTAATGGTAGAATCTATGGCAGGTGTCTCTATGGACTGACATATTTCTTCTATCTTTTGGTCTAGACCTTGAAAAATATAGTTAAATGCAATAGTTGTGGAACCGTCGGAAGTTGAGATTAATCCCATAGACTCTAACTTAGAAGCATAGTCGCTGTTAGAATCAGATAATTCTAATATAGATCTAACATCAGGATTGATAGTGTAATCATCTTGGTCTATGATAAATATTTGGTCGCCTTTTTTTAGCGTCAGACTGAAGTTGTTGGCTTTGTCTGCAATGTATGACGATACTTTTTCATATGCTTCGGCGCTAGTAATTCCTTTTAGATTAATTCCATTAATTTGGGTGTTGAATTCGCTTGAGTACGTATTGCGAAAAACATTGAGTTTGCATAGTAATATTATTAATACAACTGCTATAGCAATTATTAGTGTAGTTATAATCATCCAAAATGTTCGTGATTTTTTGCTCTTTGATGTAGACATATTGTTAATACCTCGATGTACTTATCTTTTGTTATTATTGTGTATTTTTTTATACAAATTATGCAAAGGATGCGAGTAATAATAGTGTAATAGTTATATTACATATTTTATATAAAATTGTTTTTACAGTAGTTATTAGTCCATTATATGACAATTGTAGATTTTGGGTGGTTTATAATATTTAGATTAATTTAGCAAAACACAACAAAAGCAATATATAGAATAGGTGTCAATATTTAGGATGTATATCTATATGCAAAAGAGTAGTATTACTGATACGATCTATAAACTTTTAATTCCTTTCTGATATAAAATAAGATTAAGAATCCTAGTTATAATTGTAGCAACATAATACTAGACTATATAAGTTATCAAGAGAATAAATGTACTTTATTTATTATTGCCTTGCTTCTCAATCATAGACTTAAGCACTTCACGCTTAGCGTCTTCTTTTATTAACCTTATTATCCCTACGAATAGCGAAATGTAGTCCTGCTCGGTTATGGCGGGTGCAGATGGAAAAGTAAGAATAGATTTGTTTATGGGGCGGAATCTATATATAATATTATTACCTGTATTTGGTGAATTATGATTTCTAAGTTTGTTGGTTTTGAATAATTTCATTTTTACCTGCTTTGTAATAATTTATTAATTTAAGTTATAGTTAATTTGATGCATAGTAGTTTTGCGATAATTCAACTGAGGCGCAAATGACAGCCAAGCAAATCAAAAGAATATAGTGTGTCATACAATAATATTTGGTGTTGACCATACCGGATTGTAGTTTTTTTAGATTTTAATATCGTAAGCTATATACCAATGCGGACAATATGTCATTTGTATAAAAACTGATAATTTGATTTAATTAAATAATTATTGATAATCTAAAAAAATATGTGACATTATCTTTATTTATTAATAACACGCAATAATTGTTGGCCGATTACTTTAATTTAATACCAAACCAATTTGACAAAAAGATATAGATTGTGTCGAATAAGTAGTCCTATATTATTAGTTATTAGCATAATAATATAATAGTTGAGCGTGCTTGCTTGATTATAATTGTAACATTTAAGAATAATTAGATGTGTTGGTTGTTAACCAAATTATAATCAATTGGCATAATAAAATTATTAAGTTTACGCACCAATAGTATAAACTCAGCATTAATTAAAGAAAAGTAAGGAGAAAAATATGAAATCAATTTGCCACTTTGTGTCTACAATAGAATATGACTTGTTGATTAATGGCGAATATATAGCTAGAGGGAAAGAAGACAGTATAGATGTGGTAATAACCAGTGCCGAAGTGAGTGTAATGTGTGTGCCTCTTGCGACAGGGTATGGGATAGTATCTGCCAAGGTGCAGAATATCAAAAACTCTATTCTAGTCAATAGCAATGATATATCAGTTGTTCCTATGGGTAGAGGACACTGGCAGATAGAGATCAATTTTCGAAAAACATATGTGGACGCGGATTGTGATATTATTGCTACATCAATATCCGGCAAAAACAATATTTGTATATATAACAATCCTATGGGTGTAATTGATATTTCAACTGGTTCTCTTCTTAGATTAAGAAAGAATTGTGACAAAATAGTCGCTGCCGAAATTGACATTGTGTCTGGGTGCAATGTAATAAAGTGTCAACTTATTGACAACAAGTATTATATTATTGTCATAGATGACAAATGTAAAATACTTTTTGATACTATATGTAATAGTTATGAAACTAATGAAAATAAGTGTAAAACTATTGCAGAAGTATGTGATATAGCAGGCCATGGAGTTGTCAAAACATTTGATATGACAGACAAAACTATAGATTGTTATGCCGTGTATACTGGAGAAGTAAGATATGCCAGTAGTGATAGATTAGTGCCTATGGCTATGCTGCAGAGTCTAATGGTCGGTGATAATAAATTAGCAAAATCATATTTGTGTGCAGAAATGCAAAGTATAAGTGATGATAAATTGCAACAATATTTTGGCAAATTTGATAGAGTAGTTTATAACAGATATATTGCTGATGGCACAATTAATTATACGGTATGTGGGGAGGATTATCGTAATTACGATTTTGTAATTAAGAATGGAAGAATAGATGATATAGTAGAGGTTGTAGGATAAAGTATAAATAAAATGCATATACAAGCATAGAAATACTTTGATAAAATCAATGACTTGTAGTAAAATAAACATAGGCGATGTTGTTTTGCAATTATTAATATTTAAGTAATATTTATTCAATGCTTGTTGCAACTGTGACATCGCAAGTTGGTCTATCTATAGTTAAGTATGTATAATATCTGAAGTTAGAGACAAACATACCCTAAGGGATCGCTTATATATAACTGATGTTAATTCAATTGGGATGCCGCAATCATTTGCTGAGGGTTGTGACAGAGACCACAGAGGCGAGCGAAAACGTAAGAAAATCTACATTGCATAAATTAAATTATAGATTTAATTGATAATAACTATAGATTTTTAACTACAAGGGGAAGAAATGTTATATATTATATTAGGGGTAATAATCTTATACTGCATAATTTTTGTGGTATCTATATTTAATTCTAATGATACACTCCAAAAATTATATGCTAAGTATGTGAATATTCCCAATAACAAAAATTGGCAAGGAATGAATGTGGCTTTTGACGCCAGAAGATATTTTGGATTAGATGTAAAAGTGGCTATGCGCAAAGGAATAATGACTGATGCGTATAGCATTAAGGATAGAATAATAATCATTAGCGAGGATGTCTGTTATAACAATTCGATTGCGGCAGCGGCCATTGTGGCACACGAGGTCGGACACGCTGTACAGCACAAGAATAAATCCTTATTATTAGGACTTGTTAGATTTACCACTAAGTTTTGCGATATATTTTGTCGATTTGTTTTGCCTTTGTTATTGGCTGGTGCAATATTGCGACTAGCCGAAATTAATGTGGAGGTTGGCAATATATTATTAATAATTGCATTATCTCTATGTGGGTTGAATATTATAGACAACTTCTTAAATATTCCATTAGAGAGTGGTGCTAGTAGAATAGGTTTTCGCTATCTAAAAGATAATAAAATTATATCTAAAAAAGATTATGGCAAAGTTAAGAGATTATTGAGTGTAGCAAGTAAAACATATATGGCACATTGGCTAAGAACATTGTTGCCAATTAGGAGGAAGTGATATGATAGAATACTATGCAGCGTTGGTTGTATTTGTGCTTGCGTTGATTATAGGAACGTATGCCAATATCAAGGTTAGTACATGTTATAACAAATATTCTAAGGATGTGGCACAATCGGGGATTGTCGCTAGTGTGTTGGCAAGGCAATTGCTAGATGCATCGAATTTGAATGATATAAAAATTGCGAGAGTGTCTGGCAATATGACAGACTACTACGACCCACGCAAGAAAGTAATTGCGTTATCTGAGGGCGTATATGATAGTGGCTCAATTGCTGCACTTGGCATAACCGCACACGAGTTTGGGCATGCTTTGCAATACAAAGACGGCAATGCCCTTGTGAAATTAAGGAATATTCTCGTACCAATTTCTAATTTGATGTCTACGTTGGTTTGGCCAATGCTAATAATTGGTGTATTACTAGATTTTGTATGGTTCTCTGAATCAACAATTGGACTTATTTTCATAATGGTGGCTGTAGGGGCATTTGCATTAAGTACATTACTTAGTCTGATTACTCTGCCAATAGAGAGAGATGCCAGTAGGCGAGCGGTTAGGGTGTTGGAGCAAACGGGTACATTGACCGAAGAAGAGCTGGTTGGTGCCAAAGCGATACTAAGTGCCGCAGGTCTAACATATGTGGCGGGGCTGTTGTCGTCGGTTGCAAACTTGCTAAGGATATTGGCAATATTTGGCAGAAACAAATAGAGATAATATTGCAAAAGGCTATATTAACAATAGAAAAAGATCTCAGCAATTCGTAATAAAAATAGTATTAGACACGAACAAAAGTCAAAAAGTTAATAAAAATTGGCAATTATTATGAATTTGTTGACATTAAGTGGGGATTTGTTGGTATTTATAACATAGATGTGTTAGCATTTGAACAAAAAAACCAAGGCGATTATTAGGTTGCCTTGTTTTTTTTGATGCAATTATATGTATTATAATATTTGATCGAATACAATAACTTATGAAAAGTTGAGTTGGTTTGCCTTAGTCTGCAATTCAATTTGCTATCGCAAACACCGCCATTACTAGCGGCATCCTGATTGAATTAAAATCAGTTATATACAAGCGATCCATACTGGATACGTTTGTCTCTAAATTCCGATATTATAATCTATGTGTAATTGGGCTATCGCCCAATATGTACAGCCGTGCATCCCAGCCGACTAGCGTCGTCTGACACGTAGATTGTTTCCTTCGTCATATTATCTCAAGGTGTCTAGCGACTACTTTGGATAATATTCCTCGGGCACAATCTATTACTGGCTGCAGTGAATAGAATATATTTTTTATCTTCACAATAGGGGGCTATCGCCCAATATGCACTATCGTGCATCCCAGCCGACTGGCGTCGTCTGACACATAGATTGAATTAACATCAGTTATATACAAGCGACCCATATTGGGTACGTTTGTCTCTAACTTCCGATAATATGTCATATTGCGATTAATGTTTTTGAAAAAGTAAGGGGGAATAGATTAAAAGTTATCCTAGTTATAATTGTTCTAGACTTTTTCAGTGTATTTTCTGGTCTTTGTTATTTGAAAAGCAGTACTCTGTTATCACATTAGATAGTGTAACTAATTGTGCAGCCGATAACGCTTCGCCACGTATTCCTTGAGGGAGTCCGCTTATAGATAGGATATTAGTGGTTGTGTCAGAGTCAAATCCGAAAGACGATTTTAGATTATTAGCCAATGTCTTGCGACGCATTGCAAATGCAGCCCTGATAGTACGACGAAGAATTGATTGATCTACAACATCATATTTGTTAGGCACTATATCTATCCTAACGATTGCACTATCTACATTTGGTGCAGGGGTGAACATATGCCTACTAATGCGTTTCACAATTCTGGCATTGCCCATGGTTGCGATAGCGGCGGTTATTGCTCCATAGTTAGCAGTATTTTCTTTTGCGACCAGCCGCTCTGCAACTTCTAATTGTACCATAATGGTTAATGATTGTAGTTTAGTAGCATTGTCTAGGAACTTAAAAATTATTGGCGTGGTTATGTAATAAGGAAGGTTTGCAATCATAGAATAGTTGCCATTGAAGTTAGCTTCGATGTCAGCCATCGTTTGTAGCATAATATCTCCAAAAACTAATTTGACATTGGGTTTGGATGCAAACTTGTTGGTTAGGTACGGCTGCAGATTAGTATCTATCTCATAACTAACTACGTACTTAGCAGTATCGGATATTACATCAGTCAGTGTGCCTGCACCAGTGCCAATTTCTAGAACCTGCGATTGATTATCTATTCCCGCACATGCTACTATAGATCGTAGTAAATTTGTG
Source organism: uncultured Clostridia bacterium (assembly GCA_945921465.1). Lineage (GTDB taxonomy): Bacteria > Bacillota > Clostridia > Christensenellales > UBA1242 > UBA11490. The sequence continues at coordinate 64,956 of CAMEKS010000001.1, forward strand.
TCAAAAATAAAATTTTGACCAAATTTCTTATTAAAATTGAAATTATATGCTTTTAATTCGTCTAGTATAGCCATAATGCTCCTATATTTTTTTTATTTATGCGATTAATTAATCTAAAACAATTTACCTACAACCAGCGGCATTAATTAAAAATATAATATTCTGTGCCATAATTAATATTTAAGAAACAATGTTAGAATAACTGTATAATATTTTCTATGATTATTCGTTGAACTTAGGGAATATTCGCCTTAAGTTATTATGTGTTACGCTAGCTAGAGTTTCTAATTCTACTCCCTTGATTTCACATACTTTCTCAGCAATTATCTTGATGTTTTTTGGCTCATTTGTTGTACCACGAATTGGTTCGGGAGCCATAAATGGACAATCGGTCTCTAACACTATATCAGACAGTTCTGCTGCTTGTACTACCTCATTCAATTTTTTAGAATTCTTAAATGTTATTACTCCACCTACCCCAATAGCGAACCCTAATTTCTTAAATATCTTAAATGAATCTACTGATTCGCTAAAGCAGTGAATTACTCCGCCGTGATTGAGATATTGTCTGTTGGCATTAAGGATATCAATCATATCTTTGCATGCATCTCTTAGGTGAATCATAATAGGCAAATTTAATTTGTCTGCCAGTTTAATCTGAGATATTAATACTTCTTGCTGCTTTAACTTAGTGGCAACATCTTCAGAAGATATGCGATGATAGTCTAGTCCGATTTCCCCAATGCCAATAACTTTTGGATTAGTTGCCAATTCTGCCAACCTTGCCTCAGTCTCCTGATTATAATCTGCGATATCGTCTGGATGTATGCCTATAATGGCATAAATGTGAGAATACTTATTTGCTATTTCTACCGATTGTATAGAAGTCTCTAGATTATATCCCACTGCAAAAACATTGGAAATACCATTGTATTCCCAATGTTGCTGTAATATTGATATATTATTAAAGAATTCGTCTGTAAGATGTGCGTGCGAATCTATTAGCATACAACACTGCCGTCCTTCATAACATCGATAGGGGAGATTAGACTAAGATCATCACCATTGCAAGCACACAAAATCATACCTTCGGAAAGAATACCACGTAGTTTTACAGGTCTCAGATTGGTTACAACAACTACTTGCTTGCCGACAATGTCTTCTGGGTTGTAATGCTTTGCAATTCCGCTGACGATTGTGCGATTGACACCATTAATTCGGACGGTGTTCTTAAGTAGTTTGTCGGCCTTCTCAACTTTCTCGCTAGCGATAATTGTGCCCACCTCTAATTTGATTCTGTCGAAGTCTTCAATAGTAATTTCTTGTATTTCGTCTGTTTTTGTCTGCTCGGTCTTGACTTCTTTGGTAGTGTCGGGGGAGGTGTTGGACTCTTGATTAAGGAATTCCAACTCTTTGGCAATGTCTAGTCTAGGGAAGATTGATTCTCCCTTAGTGACAACTCCTCCGTAATTCTTAATATCAAACACAATGGCACTATCTATGGTTTTTTTGTCAACAGATGTACCCAATTTGTCAAAAATTTTATTCGGAATTTCTATTAAGAATGCCTGTAGGTAACAAGTGCAAATTCTTATAGTCTCGGCCAGAGTATATAGAACAGTTGCTAGTCTATCCTTATCCGTCTTTGCTAGCACCCAAGGAGTGGTAATATCTATATATTTGTTGGCATATCTGATCACATCAAATATTTCTCTTAGTGCGATGTCAACTCGCTCATCATCCATAGCGGTTTCTAGTTTGGTGTTAAGACCATTACACATATCTATCAAGACTTGATCTTCTGCAGTAAATTGATTAGGACAAGGGATGTTATCGAAGTTCTGAGATATCATAGCGACTGTTCGGCTAACAAGATTGCCCAAGTCATTGCACAGGTCAGCATTAATAGTCTTAAGGAATACTTCGAAGTCGAATGGTGTATCGGAATATATAGGACCGTCTTTTAGGATAAAGTATCTAAGAGCGTCTACCCCAAACTTGTCACAAAGCACCATTGGGTTAAATCCATTACTTTTGCTCTTAGAGATTTTGTCACCTTTTAGAGTAATAAAACCTGTTGAGTGAATTTTCTTAAAATTAGGTATGCCGCAAGCATGTAATAGTATTGGCCAAATGATGGCATGAAACCTAGTTATGTCTCGTCCAATAATGTGACAATCGCAAGGCCAAAATTTCTTAAAATCGCTATCGTCATCAGAGTTGTATCCTAGTGCACTGATATAGTTAACAAGAGCATCGCACCATACATAGATTACATGCTTAGGGTCAAATGGTGCCTTAATGCCCCAATCGAAAGATGTACGAGTAACGCAGAGGTCTTGGATTCCGTCTTTGACAAAGTTATTGTAGATCTCGTTCCTTCGGCTCTCTGGTTGCAAGAAATCAGGGTTTTGCTTAAACAAATCAAATAAATAATCTTGATATTTACTCATTTTGAAGAAATAACACTCTTCGCTTGCCTTTTCTACTGGTCGGTTGCACTCGGGACAATTACCATTGACCAGCTGCCCTTCGGTGTAAAATGTTTCGCAAGGCACGCAGTATAATCCCTCGTATTTGTTAAGATATATGTCTCCATTATCCCACAATCGCTGCATAATTTTCTTAACGCATTCTTCGTGAGACTTGTCAGTTGTCCGTATAAATTTGTCATAGGATATCCCTAATCTCTTCCAAATAGTTTTGAAATTATCTACGACCTTGTCTACAAATTCTTTTGGACTTAGCCCTGCCTCGGCTGCTTTTTTGGATATTTTAATTCCGTGCTCATCAGAGCCAGTAAGGAACATTACGTCGTATCCTCTTAGCCTCTTGTATCTAGCACAAGCATCGGCAAGTATTGTACTGAAACAATGGCCTACATGTAGGTCGCCACTGGCGTAATATATTGGGGTAGTTATGTAATACTTTTTGTCATTCATTGTGATTTTGCCTCTTTTGATATGTGATATATATGTTGGTGATTATTTTTTTGATTTGAGGTTAACAAAAAATTAGGACAAAAACTTATCTAAAAAGTCAAATGCCATTCACCAAAACAATTTAATAATAAAATAGTATCACAAAATATCCCAAAAGTAAAGTCTATAATAGTGACTTATAGCAGATGTTTGCTCATTTTTGGAACAGGCGGATAATATAATATACTATGAATGCCGTATGGAGTGCTATCTTAATAATTGGTTTAATCATTTTGATGATAATAGACCCTAACAATGCATTCGCTACTATGCTAGATGGTAGCGAAAAAGCGATATCTCTTAGTATTAAGTTGTGGGCGGTGTATGCCTTGTGGTTGGGTATATTGCAGATAATAGAGGATACTAGATTATCCAAAGTTTTTCAAAAAGTGTTGTCGCCGCTGATTAATTTACTTTTCCCCAATGCGGATGAATACACCAAGGAACAAATTGCTATTAATATTGCTAGTAATATTTTGGGTATGGGTAATGCTTGCACCCCTAGCGGAATCAACGCAATTGGCGGTCTGGCGGGGAAGCGAAATCGAATTAATAGCAACATAGCCACAATGATTATGTTCAACACAGCCAACATTCAATTAATCCCAACGACTATTATAGGAATAAGAGTTTTGCACCAGTCAATTGCGCCGTCTAGTATTATAATCCCAACCATTATTACATCGTTGGCGTCGGTAGTCTTAGGGGTGGTGTGCTGCAAATTGTGTGGCAAGATGTTTGACCGAGGAGAAAGCAAATGAGTGCATATTTCTTGCCAATGATTATAATCGCATTGGTTTTGTATTCGGTGTATAAGAGGCAAAACGCATATTCGTCGTTTGTTAATGGCGCCAAGTCATCGTGGGAACTGATAATTACAACTTTTCCTTACATAGTTGCCATACTGGTGGTGGTAGCAGTATATAACGCAAGCGGGTTGAATATATATGTATCTAAGATATTATCGCCAGTGCTAGGAATATTAGGGATGCCGGTTGAATTGGCTGAATTAATTATATTAAAAAATTTTACTGGCGGCGGTAGTATTGCAATCCTAGAAGAGATTTTTGTCAAATATGGTGTAGACTCTTATATCGGCAGGTGTGCCAGTGTGGTTATGGCTAGTTCTGAGGCAATATTTTATATTACAGCGGTCTATTTTGCTAAGACCAAGATAGAACGATACGGATATCTAATCCCATTGTGTTTGTTAATCAATTTATTTTCGGCAGTTATAGCGTGTATGATGTGTAGGTGGATATAGTCAAAAATTATAGTATGGTGGGTAATTTGCTTGACAATAACACTTGGCAAATTGTAAACTACACGTGTATATTGTGTACATCTTATTATTAACAATATGGTCCAAGATATAATGGTCGCAAAGGTCATTACATCTTATAATCAGAACTTACTAGTATATTACAAGTGACTTATTGATAAAAATATAGATGCGATAGATGTCTATCTATGGAGGGTAGTATGGTAAAAATTATTTGCGACTCTTCTTGCGATTTGTCAAAAGAATTGATCGAAAAATACAATCTAGAGATTATACCATTTAGTGTAATGTTGGGTGAAAAAGAGTACAAAGATGGCGTTGATTTGACACCTGATATGATATTTAAGTTTGTGGAAGAGACTAATAATCTACCCAAAACTGCGGCTGTTAACTCATATGCATTTGAAGAAGTATTTAAGAAAAACGCCAACCCAGATGGAATCGTGTGCTTAGTAATTTCTAGCAGTATTTCTGTTACTTATGCCAATGCGTGCGAGGCGGCAAAGAAATTTGATAATGTATATGTCGTTGATACTATGTCGCTTAGTTCGGGCGTGGGTTTGCAAGCAATTTATGCAGCGACTCTTAGTCAAGAGGGTTATAGTGCCAAAGAGATAGCAGATAAGGTAAATGCTAGACGCCAGAATGTGCAGATTAGTTTTATTACTTATAAGCTGAACTATCTTCACAAAGGTGGTAGATGTAGTAGTATCCAACTACTTGGTGCCAATTTGTTGAAGATTCGTCCATCTATTTTGCTTAAAGATGGGCGTATGGGAATGCACAAAAAATATATGGGGAATATGTTGCGTGTTATTCCGAAGTATGTAGAAGATACTTTTGCAGAATTTAACCATCCTAACAAGACTATTGGTTTTGTTACCCACGCATCAGCTACTAGAGAAATAGTTGATACATTTACTGCAGAAGTTAAGAAACACTTTACTTTTGATAACCTATACGAGACAGTTGCTGGGGCAACAGTAACTTCGCACTGTGGTGAAAATACAATTGGTGTGATATATTATAATGATGGGGAGATTCAGTAAGATTCGCTCATTTCTTCACGGCTGATGTTGTACCGGCGTGCCCATAATTTTTGGTTAACGCAACTAATAAAATA
>CAMEKS010000002.1 GCA_945921465.1 uncultured Clostridia bacterium
CTCATCCCTACCACATCAAATCAGCGAAATGCTGATTTTTTTTGATTAAGTGGGTGCTAGACGCAAGGCCCCACCTTATCAGAGTATGCCTGCATAATCATAGAGGGGATATGTACTTTATGGTCGGTGGTCGTTACCGGTCTGACTACGTTAGTACATCTATAGTGCTTTTAATAAATTAAATTATTTTATTTTTTAGGAAAAAACTATATTATTCTACAATAACTATATTAATAAAAAAATATTAAAATTTGTTTCAATATATTGACAAGGTTGAATATAAGTGCTAGAATAAACCAGACTAAAAAGGTAGGGATTGTATGAAATTATCCACAAAAGGTAGGTATGGGCTAAGGGTAATGTACTTCTTGGCAGTTGAGCCTGATAGTGTAAATACGCTTAGCGAATTATCCAAAAAAACTGGCGTTAATGCACCATATATGGAGAAAATATTAGGAATATTAAAGCGTAAAAAATTGGTAAAAACTGTTCGTGGGGCTAATGGTGGCTATACGGTCGCTAGAGATCCTAAAGAGATAACAATTGGTGAAATATTGCGTTCTCTAGAGGGTAATCTGTATCTAGCAGATTGTAATAGTGGCATATGTACCAAGAGTTGTCCTACAAAGCGGATATTTGAATATATTTATCGGGAGATAAACGACCTGCTTGACAAAAAGTCATTGTACGAAATGGTATTAGGGGAGAGTAATAATGAAGAAAGTATATCTAGATAATTCTGCAACTACGCAGGTTTATGGAGAAGTTGTAAACGAAATGTTGCCATACTTTACGGATATATATGGCAATGCAAATAGTTTGCACAAATTTGGTAGGGATGCTAATGCTGGCATTGACAAGGCAAGGGATATTATTGCTAAAGCTATTAATGCCAATAGGGATGAAGTGTATTTTACCTCCGGCGGAACCGAATCTAACAACTGGGCTATTAGGGGTGTAGCGTACGCTAATCAAAAGAAAGGAAAACACATAATTGTATCTTCTATCGAACATCATAGTATAATTGATACTTGCAAAGATCTAGAAAGGGAAGGTTTTGAGATAACATATTTGCCAGTTGATGAGACGGGTATGGTTTCATTATTTGACCTAATGCAGGCACTTAGAAAGGATACTATATTAGTATCAGTAATGAGTGTTAATAACGAAGTTGGTACTATTCAAAACATTAAGGCGATAGGTGAGACTTGCCATCAAAATGGCACGCTATTTCATACAGACGCAGTGCAAGCTATGAGTGTAATTGATTATGATGTCAAAGATATGTTTATAGACTTAATGTCTATGTCTTCACACAAAATTCACGGACCTAAAGGTATTGGCGCATTGTATGTTCGTAAAGGTGTTGCCATTAAAAAATTTATGATGGGTGGGGAACAAGAATTTAATAGACGTGGCGGCACATCTAATGTACCTGCTATAGTTGGTTTTGGTAAAGCAATGGAAATGAACTTGCAGAATATGAAAGAGTATAACAAGGTAATTTCAAATACTGTTGAATATTTTGTAAAAAAATTAAAATATTCTATTGGAGATATTGAATTTAATGGCAATATGCAGCAAAAAGCTCCAAGCATAGTTAATGTTAGTTTTAAGTATATAGAAGGCGAAAGTGTTCTGATGTTGCTAGATTTTGAAGGCATTGCTGTATCTACTGGCTCAGCCTGTGCTTCTGGTAGTCTAGAGAAGAGTCATGTGTTAAAGGCTATGGGCAAGTCACATGAGGATATCAACGGTGCTATTAGATTTTCTTTTGGGGCTGATATAACCAAAGATGATGTAGATTATGTTATAGACAAACTTGTGCCTATTGTTGCTAGATTAAGGGATATGAGCCCATTAAAGAAAAAGAAAACAAGGAGATAATAATATATGTATAACGAAAAAGTTTTAGAGATATTTAAGAATCCAAAACATGTCGGTGCTATGGCAGATGCAAATGCTATTGGCAAAGTAGGCAATGTTGCTTGTGGTGATATAATGCAAATCTTTTTGAAAATAAATAACAAGGGTATTATAGAGGATGCTAGTTTTCAAACTTTTGGATGTGCTGCGGCAATTGTATCATCATCCATTGCTTGTGATATGATAATCGGTAGAACTATTGAAGATGCATTGAAGTTGGAAAATCAAGAAATAATCGACATTCTTGGTGGTCTTCCTAATCATAAAATTCATTGTTCGGTGCTAGCCAAAGAAGCAATAGAAGATGCAATTAATAATTATAGAAAGAATGAAAAAAAGTAAATTGTTAATCAAAAGGTCGAGAATATCGACCTTTTTTGTTTGCAAAGATGTTATTTCAATAAAATTATTAATTGTTATTGCTAATGAATTAATTATTAATATTATTTATAAAATCAACAAAGTTGATATATGGACATTCAATAGGATTTAGAAGAAGTGTCAGTTAATGATTATAGGATTATAATAAGGAGATACAAGTAAAATTATTAGTATTATGTTATATTTAAGTATGTGTTATAGATAAATAGTTAAATTGTTAATTTGATTAATTACTTAATTTTGAGAACATATTGTTAACTTAAAATTCGATATATTATTAAAAATTAATCACTATTCTCTGCATAAATAATTGTATATTTGACAATGTTTTATTTATTTCAATGGCGTATATTTTGTCGAATTTTGCAAACAATAAATGCAAGGAGGGATATATTATGAAAGAATGTATTTTTGGTTTAGCATTAGGCGTTTTGGTAGGGGCATTAGTTGTCACTAGCAGTTCTAAAGCACAAGATATGGTGGAAAAAGGAAAAGAAATGATCAGCAAAAATATGAAGAAATTGGCAAAGAAATAAGATCAATTTATAAAAGTATTTATTATTTCTTTACTTATTATTGCGATTTGATATACTTAGATAGGTGTAATTGATACACCTATTTTTTTTTGAATTGAGAGAGTGTATGAAGAAATTTAATTGGAAGAGATTTGGTTTAATTAATGTTGGTGTACTGCTAATGACAGTAGGTATATACTTTTTTAAGATTCCTAATGGATTTTCTACAGGCGGCGTTAGTGGTTTGGCAATAATTTTGGGTAAATTGTTAACATTTACAACGCCTGCAACAATAATGTTAGTTATTAATATGTTACTTCTAGTTGCTGCCTATTTTTTTGTTGGCAAAGACTTTTGTATTAAGACAATTTATGCTAGTACACTATTCTCTTTGGCGACATGGTTACTAGAGTTTGTCGTTCCAATGGATTCACCATTTACAGATGAACCTTTACTTGAGCTTTGTTTTGCAATAATACTTACATCTATAGGTTCGGCTATACTCTTTAACTGTAGTTCATCATCGGGTGGAACTGATATTGTCGCAATGATGTTGAAGAAATATACTAGACTAAATGTTGGTACTGCATTATTATTTGTAGATTTGTCTATAGCGTGTTCTACATTCTTTGTATTTGATATTAAGACAGGGTTATTCTCGCTATTGGGGCTATTTGCTAAGTCGTATCTGATTGATGGTGTAATAGAGCGTATGGCAATGTGCAAATATTTTACAATTGTAACAGTTAAGCCAGATGATATATGTGAATATATAATCAATGAGTTAAAGCGAGGCGTTACTAAACAAGAAGCAACAGGTGAATATACTCAGACTAAGAGATATGTTTTGTTAACAGCAGTTAAAAGAAGTGATGCAATTAAATTGAGAAACTATATCAAGATAACCGATCCAAGCAGTTTTATGATGATAACTAATACAAGCGAAATAATAGGCAAGGGCTTTAGGGGAATGTAATATTCGACCAAATAGAAGTAAAATCGTTTTGATTTTACTTTTTTTTATTGCCTTTAACTTAATATATATTGATATTATTAATTAAGAAGATAGATTTGCAAACAGATTGTTTACTTATATATAGCAATGATTTTATATATTTTTATTGGTGTAATATGATTAGTGAATATTTATTGAACAAAAATATAGTTTTTGTATTTATTAAACTCTGTATTATAGTGATAAGATTAAGAGGTTAAGATGGAAGTGTATATAGAATATGTTATATTAGATAATTTAATAATTAATTATTTACTTATGAATACTACACTAAAAATTTGTAATAAAAAAGTGAATAAAACTAAAATAATATTCGCTGATTTATTGGCGGCAATACTTACAATTATTATGCCGCTAATTTCTAATAATAATTTAATTCAATTGGTTTACAAGTTAATTGTTGGTTTGATAATTATTGTATGTATATACAAGTACAATAACATTAAAGAATATTTTATTACATATCTAATTTTTCTAACTGTAACAATGCTATTTGGTGGATTGATAATTGCTACACTATCTGTATTTGATATTCAATATTCTACTAGTGGATTACTATTCTTAAGTTTTGAGATTCCTATAAGTTCTATTGTGTTAGTAGTATATTTCTATTACAAAATATTTGCTGCTATATATAAATATTTAGCGGCAAAAAACAAAGTATCTAATTATTATTATGAATCAATAATACTTAATAATGGTAAAAAATATACAATATTAGGATACCTAGATACTGGCAATTGCTTATATGATATTGACAACAATCCCATTGTTGTTGTCGATAAAAAAACTTTTTGTGACATTTTTCGCAATTTCCCATATCATAAATTAATACTAAAAAAAGTAGACAATAATGATATAAGAGATGGACACTATATAGATATAGGTACAGTAAGTAGCAAAGACAAAATGCTTGTATTTAAGATAGACAATCTAATTATTAAACAAGATAATAACTGCAGATGTTATAGTGATGTTAGTGTAGGATTATCTAATACTAATTTCAAAAATTATGATATGATATTACATAATGGATATTGCAAATAATAAAGGAGTGTGTTATGTTAAAATTTATTAAAAAAATAATTGACAAATTGTTCAACTGGAATGAAAATGACGGAGTTAATCTAGTACATTATTTTTGTGGTACAGATGCTTTGCCAACTGCTCTAAGTGAGGAAGAAGAGAGGGTGCTTATAGACAAAATGATGCAGGGTGATGTGTCTGCTAAGAATACTCTGATAGAACGCAATATCAGGCTCGTGATATACATTGCTAAGAAATTTGAAAATAATGAAGTAGAGATGGAAGACATCGTGTCAATAGGTAGTATTGGCCTAATAAAGGCAATCAATTCTTTTAAGGGTGATAAGAATATTAAGATAGCGACATATGCATCTAAGTGTATAGAAAATGAGATATTGATGTATCTACGTAAGATTAGTCGTCAGAAGAAAGAAATAAGCCTTGACGACCCAGTTAATATTGATGGTGATGGTAACGAATTGGGATTAGCTGACTTGATATATAGCGAAGACAATACACCACATTTCGAAGTTGAGAAGATGACCGAAAAGCAAATTCTGTGGCAAATACTAGATAAACTTAATGAAAGAGAGAAAGAAATAATGATATTAAGATTTGGTCTATTGGGAGAGGATGAAAAGACGCAAAAAGAGGTTGCTGATGATTTGGGCATCAGCCAAAGTTATATATCTAGATTAGAGAAGAAAATAGTTAATCAGATTAAAAAGGAAATATTAAAAGTAGCAAACTAGTTGTTATTCTAATTAAAAATTATATCAAAAATTTTTTCAGTCAAATGGGAGGGACTTTCGCTAATATTAAATAATAAATATATTGTATTTTATAAATATTGTCTTAATTAAATTTTGAATTTTTAATTATTGTGCTATACTTATAAGGTAATAAATTCTTGAGGCTGAGGTGCATATGCCAACATATCCCAACAGGAGAAATTCCATTAATGTCAAAAAGAGAAAAACTGAATCAAAATTGGGTATAATTTTGATTTGCGTTTTTTCTATTCTTTTACTTGAGTTGGTTTTTAATTTAATTCCATTCTTTAATCAATTTTTGTATGGAGTTATAGGGCTTACTATTTATCCAATTTGTTTATTTTTCATTGCGTTGGGCATAATGAAATTAAGGCGAGTGAAGATAAAATTAGTTAATACCGAGATTGTATATTTGATAGCAAGTTTTGTATGCTTGCTGGCACTTGTACATTTATTTACTTCTAGTGCAGCTATTAATAATAGTTATCAAGTGTATCTAGCCGATACATATCATTTAACTAACGGATATACTGCAGGAGGCGTAATATTTAGTTTCCTTGTTTATCCTATGTATTCTATGACACATTTAGCAGGTGCGTCTGTTTTCTTTGCAATCATTATGTTGGTGCTGATAACATTATTTGTAGATAGTTTGTACCGTAGAAAATCTACTAGGGTGTTTGTAGAAGAATCTAAAAACACTAACGAGCAAGAGGGCAAAACTGATGAGCAATCATTAGTTCAATCTAATACAAGGGATTTGGCGTATGATGAAGACCTATTTATTGCCGACGAGAGCAATGAGCCAAAAGATGATCAAGCGAATAGGGACAAGGCGGCAGCATTAAAAATTTTAGGTCTTGAAAAAAATAATGATGATGAGATATTAGAAGATGACGATGATATTTTTGAGGCTGATGATGTACCTACAACCGCAAAAAGGCCACAAATGGTTGTTCACGATGATGAGGTTGTAGACGCACCAGAGATGGATATAGATTATTCCAATTCTCAGTCTATAAGTGTTGCTAGGCCAAAGTCTGATGTAATAGATGCCAAAGCAAAACAAAAAGCCGAGTTAGAGAAGCGTAATCGAGAGTATTTGGATGATATAATGGGCAAAAGCTCGGATATCAAGCAATCTGATACAACACTGCAATCGTCTAATAGCACTTTGACAGCAAAAGAAAAATTATTTGGTTCTGCGTCTAATTTTAATAATGGTACACAAAACAATTCATTTAATAACAATTGGCAAACTAAAACATCCATAGATTCGAGTTCTTGGCAAAAAAACGAAAGTAAAGTTACCTGGGGCGAGAGTGAAGAAAAATCAAATAGTAGTTGGCAAAAATCTGATAGAACTACTAATTTCAACAAGTCTAACAACATTCAATCATCTGGCACTAGACCTAATAGTATCGACTTCAAATCGTCAGATAATACAGATATATATGATGCTAATTTGACTAGGAAATCATACGAGCGAAACAAGGCAGAATATATAGATAGACTTAACAAATTCGATACTGCTTCAGCCGGAATTGCCAAGGCTAAAGAAGTGTATACTATGGAAGAAAATACTACACGTAATGATGCAAAAGCATATACTTCTAATGTGGTTAATGTTAACGAAATTAATCATATAAAGCCTAAGAAGGAAATAAAGCGTCGACCTTATGTTCGCCCAACAATTGATTTGTTAGATCAATATGATAATTCAAATATTGAGGTAGAGGACAATGAGGAGAAGACTAGGAGACTAGAGGCAGTGCTAGATAGTTTTCGAATACCTGCTAAAGTTTGTTCAGTAGCGAGAGGTCCATCGTTCACTAGATTTGAATTAACAATGCCAGTGGGAATATCTGTCAAGAAGATTGACAATTTGGTTCCTGATATGCAAATGGCATTGGCGTGTAAAGGCGCCATCCGTACCGAGATACCAATCCCTGGCAAAAGTGCATTTGGTATAGAAATTCCTAATGAGGTTAAAGAAACGGTTGGATTGCGTGATATAATAGACTCGTATGAGTTTCAAAATTCAAAATATATTACATCTTTTGGCTTAGGCAAAGATATATCTAATTCGCCAATTATAGGGAATATTGAGAAAATGCCACACTTGCTTGTAGCCGGTACTACAGGTAGTGGTAAATCAGTTTGTCTTAACTCTATGCTGGTTAGTTTACTATACAAAGCAAGCCCCGAAGATGTTAGATTAATATTGATTGATCCTAAGAGACTAGAGTTCTCATTATACAATGGATTGCCACATTTGTTGGTTCCAGAAGTAATTACCAATAAGGAAAAAGCTATGAATGCTTTTGATTGGTTGATAGACGAAATGAACCGAAGAATATCTTTCTTCGAGTCATTGAAAATGGGCATAAGGAATATTGAGGAATATAACAGCTGTTCTAAGGTTAAATCTGGAGAATTGCAGAAGATGCCGCTGATAGTAGTTATAGTAGATGAGTTAAATGAATTAATGATGCAGACTCGTAAAGAAATGGAGTCGAAGATTGTTCGTATTGCTCAATTATCCAGAGCGGTTGGAATACACCTAGTATTGGCAACCCAAAGGCCAAGTGTAGATGTAATTACAGGCTTAGTAAAGAGTAATTTGCCATCACGTATAGCATTTGCTGTGGCATCGGCTAACGATAGTATTACTATTCTTAACCAAGGTGGAGCAGAGAGTTTGCTGGGCTATGGCGATATGCTTTATTCGCCTATAGGTACGAAGAAGCCGGTTAGATTGCAAGGTGCGTTCCTTAAGAATTCCGAAGTGGAGCGCGTAGTAAACTTTGTTAAAGACAACAATGATTGCATATTCGACGAAGAATTAGAAGAACAGATGTTTAACCGAGAACAGGAACTTATGGAAGGTGGCACTGGCGGTACTGCTTCTGATGGTAATAATTTAGATCCATTGATGAAAGATGTATTAAGGTTTGCCATCAAATCTGGCGGTATTTCTACTACTAAAGTTCAGAGATATCTAAGGATAGGATATCCTAGGGCGGCCAAAATAATAGATGATATGGAAGCTCTTAACTATATTTCTAAGAAAGACGACAAAAATAATAGGGTAATATTTATGACCCAGCAAGAATTTGAAGAGGTGTTTGGAGAAGATTTCTAATGAATAATCTGAAGAAAAAAATTGGATTTGTTAGCCTTGGTTGTGACAAAAATCGAGTAGATTTAGAAAAGATGATGTACAAGATAGCCGAGGCAGGCCTAACCATAACTAGCGATGCAAAACATGCCAATGTAGTGATAATTAATACGTGTTCGTTTATTAAATCGGCTAGGGTAGAGTCAATATCAGCTATATTGGATGCAGCTAACTTGAAAAAAAATGGGGAAGTAGAAAAGATAATTGTAACTGGCTGTATTAATGAAATGCAATATAGCGATCTTGCAACCAGTATGCCCGAAGTGGATGCATTTGTTAACATCAAAGATGATGACAAGATTGTAAGCATTATTTACAACTTGTTTGATTATAAAGGCGTAGCCAATCCTTGTACTAACATTGGCAGGATGTTGACAACACCTAAGCATTATGCTTTTCTTAAAATCGCAGATGGATGCAATAATTTTTGTTCTTATTGTATGATACCATATATCAGAGGTAGATATCGCAGCGAGTCTCAAGAAGATATGGTAAATGAGGCAAAACGTTTGGTGGATAAGGGCACAACAGAGATAATCTTGGTTGCTCAAGATGTTACAAAATACGGCAGTGACAGAAAAGATGGTACGTCAATTGTTACATTGATTAGAGAACTATCTAAGATAGACAATTTGCGTTGGATAAGGCTACTATATTGTTATCCAGAGAGCTTAAGTGATGAACTTATTGCTGAGATTAGGGACAACCCCAAAGTATGTAAATATCTAGATGTTCCAATGCAGCATATTGATGACGCAGTGCTTAAGAATATGAATAGGCGCAATTCTTATGACAAAATTGTTAATCTGATTACTAAGTTGCGGCGAGAAATACCTGATATCGCAATTAGGACGACATTTATAATTGGGTTCCCTGGAGAAACAAGACAACAATTCAATAGATTGTGCCAGTTTGTAACGGACTACAAGTTAGATTATGTTGGTTTTTTTACTTATAGCAGAGAAGAAGGCAGTAGGGCGGCCACATTTGACCATCAAGTAAGTGAAGCGACAAAACAAAGAAGGCTACACACTATATCCGAATTACAATATCAAGTGGCTATTGACAATAATCGTAAGCATATTGGCGATGTTTTGGATGTGGTAGTAGATGGATTTTGCGAAACTGGTGCAATATGCCGTAGCCAGTATCAAAATCCAGAGTCTGATAATGTCATATTAGTCAAAGACACTTCATTAATTATTGGCAAACACTATAAAGTTAAGATAACTGATTATGAAGATTACGATTTAATAGGAGAAAGGTTATGAATACACCAACCAAAATTACTTTTGTAAGAATTTTACTTACACCACTTATGTTTTTCTTTTATTTTGCTGATTTTATTCCTTATAATTTAGGCAAATTATTTGCTTTTGTTACTTTACTTATTGCTTGTACAACCGATTTTTTGGATGGATATATTGCAAGAAAATATAATATGGTTACAGATATGGGCAAATTTTTGGATCCAATTGCAGACAAACTTCTTGCGACAACTGCTTTGTTACTACTAATTATCGGGTCTGATCCAGTAATTCCAACTATAATTGGTTCAATATATTTCTTTATGAATTTGCAGCGAGATTATGTCATAACTGGCTTTAGACAAATAGCACAATTAAAAGGTTTGGTTATTGCTGCAGATAAGCCAGGCAAACTAAAGGCAATATTCCTATACTCATCCTTAAATGTTGCAATGTTCTATTCGTATATCCGAGTATTTGATTTTGCACAAGGATTATTTGGCCAAATATATATGGGGGTATTGTATGCCCTAATTGTATTAGCAGTTTTATTTATGATTATTTCTGAGATTAATTACTTTGTCAAAAATCCTACAGTCTTAAAAGAACGAGCTGTAACTGTCACTAAAGAAGTTGATAATCAGCCAATTGTTGACAATAATAGTTCTATCGAAAAAATTACCAAAGATGAAACTGAAAAGAATGATATGGCAAAAATTTCTGAACATTCAGTGGATGATAAAATCAACAAATCTAAAACAAGAAAGTCTGTAAGCAATAAGAAAACTACCGCGTCCAAATCGCATAATAATGCGACAACTAAAACTACGAAGACATCACCTAAGAAATCTAGCATTACGAAAAAAACAAAATAAGATTAATTTATAGTTTTATTTGCTTTATAATTATTCAATTATGCTTAATTGATAAACAATTTTATTATCTTTTTATTAAAAGGAATACATTATCGCAATGATTTGTATGTATTGTAATATCAGTTGTTATTAATTATTTGAATATATTAATCTCAATAGGAAATGTAAATAATTTAACATTTTGAATTGATAACCATAATAATTAATTTACTGTCTCTTACTTAACAATTATCTAAATTAATTATGGCTGTAATTATTTTACTTAAGGGTGCAAATATATAATTGTATGAACTACTCGTTTTTGGATATTGATTATCAGGTTGCGACCAAATCGAAATTATCGGAATGGTTGCGTAATAATCTCAATAAATATAACCTGAATATGACTTATTATGCAGCCATAGATTTTTCTTGTGATACTATTAAGCAAGTGTTAAGTACAATACCTAATGATTTGATTTTTATTCAATTAAGCAGTGATTATGCCAAGAATACCAAACTAAAAGAAACTTTATGCGAATGTTTTAATTCATTTTTGGTTAAGAACACCGCTTGCAGTTTTGCGATAGAGAGCTATTTAAGATTACACAATGGCGATATTAGTGAGGATAATGGCTGGGAACAAGAGTCAATTATTCCAGATGGTGCCGAACCGCTAACGTCGGATTTGAATTTTGTTCAAGGTTATGCTATGCATTACAAAAATATTTATTTTTGTTTTTTGCCGCCTAAGATTGATAGTGTACAAGACATTTTAGATAACAAATTGGGTAATATGTTGGCTAAATTATATTCTTTACCAACCGAATTTATTTACTTCAAGACTTATGGCGTTACAAAAGAATATCTAGATAATGCACTAGATATGTTCAGGAAAAATAGTATAGGGATTAACATTTGTGTAGAAACTAATAATTTAGATTCTCTTATATCTATAGGGTATTGTAAGAATGCTGACAAATCCGAAGTGGACGAGTATGTGTCGCACATTTGCGAGACGATTAATAAGCATATATATGCCACCGAGAATATAAGTGCTGAGAGGGCACTTTTAGATTATATTAAATTAACTAACAAGACTATATCCATCTTAGAAACTATATCTTTAGGTACATTTTTTGCAGATTTGGCAGATTGCGATAGCGATATTGTGTGCAAAAATATAGTCAAGCACTTTGCCACTGCAGATGTGGTCAAAAATCCAATAATAAATGTTGATGTTAACAAATTGGTAGCCAATAACGTTTTTTCGGTAGAGTCCGCATACGAATTGGCTGCATCTATGATAGAACAGAATGATAGCGATATTTCGGTTGTATCATTGGGATTATATGGTGGCGAGCATAATGACACCAAATGCTATTTGGCAATCGGCGATGAGGATGGAATTCATATCTACAAGTCTACTTATCATGGGAATAAGGCAGAGGTTATAAGCACCATAAAAAACAATATTTGTTTCTATTTAATTAGAAAATTAAAGCAAAATGAATTATACATTTAATATTCTAAAATCAGCTAGGTTAGCGCAATCAAACCTCTTTATCTAGCTGATTTTTTTATTATAAATAAATTATTTGTTTTGTAACCAACTATTTACATATAAATATATATTTGTATGTAATATAATAATTTTTATTCATATTTTTCAGAAAATTTATAAAAAAATTAAAGTGAATTGTTAATCGATTATTGTATATAATAATGGAGTTTTATAAAATAAAGGATTAATCGTATTGGATAAGGGCGGAATATCTGCTGATTGGGTAAGCAACCTGAAGAATAATGTTAATATTGTTACCGTTGCCAACAAGTATATCAAGTTGGATCGACGTGGCAAACTGTATTGGGCCTGCTGTCCGTTTCATTTGGAGAAGACGGCTTCTTTTGCTATCAACGAGGTTGAGCAATTTTTTAAGTGTTATGGATGTGGTGTTAGCGGTGATGTTATCAGTTTTGTGCAGAAGATAGAATCGTTAGATTTTATTGAAGCGTGCAAAATGCTTGCTGAGAGTTGTAATATGGAACTGCCTGTGTTCAAAGTTGACAATTCGGTTGCTTTATTGAAAAAGAAAAAAGATACATATCTTAATATACTTAAGGCAGCAGCAAAACATTATTATTACAATCTTAATAATCCTCAGAGCAAACCTGCCTTAGATTATATTGCCAAGCGTCAATTGGACAAGCAAACTGTTACTGATTTCGCTATAGGATATAGTCTGGGCTGGAATGAAGTAGTTAATTACCTTAGTAGTTTGGGTTATTCTAAGGAAGATATGGTGGGCTCGGGCGTAGTAGAATGTAAGGGCAATAATTATTTTGATGCACAAGCCAAGCGATTAGTATTCCCAATAATAAATAGTTATAACGAAGTTATAGGCTTTAGTGCAAGGATATTGGAGACCTCTGATTTTGCTAAATACAAGAACACCGCACAAACATTGCTTTTCGATAAATCTAAGACAGTATATAATATTAATAATATCAAAAAGTTGAAGAATACTGTAGGATTGAATGAAATTATTATAGTCGAAGGGCAGATGGATGTAATATCTCTATATCGCAGTGGTGTAAGGAATGCTGTTGCTTGTATGGGTACTGCTTTGACACAATTTCATGCAAAAGAATTAAAAAGATTTACGGACAAAGTGGTTGTTTGTTTTGATGGCGATGGGGCGGGGATTAAAGCGACATTAAGGTCATTAGAAATATTAGTATCTGCTGGACTTAATGTGTATGTGGCTAGCCTGCCTGCAGGCGTTGATCCAGATGAATTTGTATTGAAATATGGCAAGGCAGAATATGACAAATTGATTACTAATGCGAGATATTGGGTAGAATATCTGATATATTATAATTTAAGCAAGTATAATATCTCTAAATCTGAAGAAAAAAATAAGTTTATAAGAGAATGCCTTGGCATCATTAATACACTTAATTCAGCAGCCGAAAAAGATATATATCTAGCCAAAATTAGAGATATAACCAATATATCAATATCTGTACTTAAGGAAGATTTGAAGAATTTTGGTACCGATGAGACCATAGACAAGATCGATTCACCTAAGGCTAATTCGGAGCCTAACTTAAGAGAAAATGCATATGTTAAGGCAGATAAGTTTGTTATAGCAGCATTGCTATATAAGAAGCCTTATGCCAAACTTCAACCAGAAATTAAAACAAATCTGAAGAATAATGATTATGTTAAGATATACGAATATATCGAAGAGCAACTTTCTATAGGGAATGTTCCTAAGGTTAGTAGTGTATTTGATATGTTTAATGTTGATGATAATTCTGATGTGTATGATGTAGTTAATTTTGAATTTAATCCAATGGAGGATAATGAGAAATATTATAACGATTGCGTTAGTACACTAGCAAGTTTTGGACTGCTTATGCAACAAGAAGAATTAACCAAGAGACTTAAAGAGACCAAAGATAATAACGAAAGATTGCAACTGGCCAAAGAGTTGCAAGCCTTAATAATGAAAAGAAAAGGACAAAATTAGAAATGTTAAACGCTAATATACAAAAAGATTTGCAGACAATAGTAAAAAAATATGGCAGAGTAGGGTCAATTTCGCAAGAGGAGTTGTTTGACAAATTGACTCAGCACGACTTGACATCCGAAGAGTATAATGAAGTAACCGAATATTTGGCGAATGAGAATATTATAGTAGAGTCGCTAGATGAAGAAATTAAGGATAGTGACCTAAAGCAAATTATTAGTAATGTTAAGGTTGATGACCCTGTAAAAATGTACCTCAAAGATATTGGTACTGTTCAATTACTTACAGCTGAACAAGAAGTGGAATTGGCAAAGAGAATATTAGAAGGCGATGAGCACGCCAAAGCAGAACTGAGTGAGAGAAATCTTAAGCTGGTTGTGTCTATAGCCAAAAAGTATGTTAATCGTAGCAGTATGCAGTTCTTAGACCTAATCCAAGAGGGCAATTTGGGCTTGTTAAAAGCTGTAGAAAAGTTTGATTATACCAAAGGTTTTAGATTTAGTACATATGCTACTTGGTGGATTAGGCAGGCAATAACTAGAGCAATTGCTGACCAAGCAAGAACAATTAGAATACCAGTACATATGGTAGAGACTATTCATAGACTTAGTCGTGTAAGTAAACAGTTGATGCAAGAACTAGGCAGAGATCCATCCAATTCAGAGATAGCGGAGCGTATGGGTATTACCGAACAACGTGTATGCGAGATTCAGAAAATCGCCCAAGACCCAGTTTCTATAGAGAGTCCAGTAGGAGAGGAAGACGAGAGTAAAATAGGTGATTTCTTAGAGGATGAGAGCATTAAGTCGCCTACAGACGATGCGACACAGAGTTTGCTTAAGGTTCAGTTGATGTCTGTTATTGAGACTCTTACTCCTAGAGAGCAAAAAGTTATCAGACTTAGATACGGACTAGATGATAATCATCCTAGGACGCTAGAAGAGGTCGGAAGAGACTTCAATGTTACAAGGGAACGTATTAGACAAATAGAAGCCAAGGCTTTGAGGAAGTTACGTAATCCTAACCGAAGTAAAAAATTAATGGATTATATGGAATAATGATAACTAACAAATTATCCAAACGAATGAAACAGATTTGCCAATTTGTAGATGGCGGAGTGGTGGCAGATATTGGCTGCGATCATGGAAAAATAATGAATAAACTACTGAAAGACGGCATCGTTAAATACGCAATTTGTAGTGATATTAGCCAACAGAGTGCTGAGAAAGCGAGACAATTATTTGCTATTAACCTTATAGATCCATCAAGATATGAGATTATATATGGCGATGGGTTCGAAAATATAGATACTAGTAAGCTAGATTGTGCTATTATAGCAGGGATGGGTGGTGAAGAAATTATTAAGATTATATCTGCCACTAAGTCATTGCCCAAAACTCTAATATTACAACCCCAAAAGCACGAGATAGATGTTAAGAAATATGTCTTGACTAGGGGATATGCTATAGTGGGTGATATTATTATATATGATGTAGGCAAATTCTACAACGTCATAAAATGTCAATATGTTGGCGATGTTCAGCAAATTGCAGAATTTGATATATTATTTGGCAAAGATAATTTTGCAAATAATGCTGATTTTGGTTTGTACATACAATATATGCGAAATAAATGTTTGGCATTGGTCGGCAAAAATGCTACACTAAATGGGATGAAAGTGGAAGATTATCTGACATATATCGATTTGGCAGATAGTAAATGGAGGAAAAATAATGAATAAAATAATAGAGTATCAGTCAATGGATCTAGAATTGGAGAGATTGAATAAACAAAAGGACAATCTAGAAGAATTGAAAGTAATTGACAAGATGCGTAATGTAGTCAAAGAAGCTCAAGGCAAGAGCATCAAAATGGAAAATGATGCGAAGTCCCTTCTTGATGAATACAACCAACTAAAAGCAAAATATGAGAAACAACATAAAGAAATTCAGCGACTGACTAATCTAGATGTCAATTCTATGGACAAGAGTCAAATATATGATACATTGACCAAAATCAATTCAATTAGTTCTGAAATATTTATGATAGAACGAAATCTTAATATAATTATTAATAAGATTGGTAGAGCGCTGAAAGATTTTGAAACAAACAAAAATCAGGCTGTAATGGCAAGAAATAAGCATAAAGAAGCAAAAGATCAATATTCGGCTAAAGTTGCACAAATCGAGCCTAAAATTGCTAAACTGCAGGAAGAGTTAAAAGCAAAAGAAAAAGAATTAGATCAAACTTTATTTGCAAAATACAAAACGATGAAGAATGACGGAATTTTCCCTGTATTTGCTAAATTAACCAATGATGCTTGTGGTTATTGTCGCATAGAAGTTCCTAAGAACAAATTGGATAATCTAAAAGGCAACAATACAATTATTTGCGAGCATTGTAGGCGTATAATTTATCGCTAATTTCTTCACGGCTGATGTTGTGCCGGCGTGTCTATAATTTTTGGTTAACGCAATTAATAAAATACCTATATTTCTCCACTGGCAACGGTAAAGTTGAGGTGTTCGAAATATAGGTATTTATTTTTGCGTATATTATTGCTTTACCGACACGCTGGCAATCCACCTCAGGTGGTGCTCGAGGAGGGATAGTCAAAGTACCACGCAAGTGGACCTTGAGATATCCCGAAGACGTAAACAATCTATATGTCAGGCGTCATTCTTGACGGCTGGGCGCACGATAATGTGCGTTGGGTGTTAACCCAACAACACATAGATTTAATTATTTGCTCTTAGAATAATAAGGACGAGAGATAAGTATAGGGGAACAATCGCCGAGATGTGCCCGTAATGAGGGAGTGTGATTATATGCAATATTGATAAGCTTAATGCCGCTTACTTCTTCAAGGCTGATGTAGTGAATATAAAAATAGAGACAACGAGTGTGGTTATATTTTGGTTGTCGATATATTAATTTTCTCACTATTAAAAATATTTTACATATTTTTAACTGATACAAAAATATTTGACATATTTATGCCAATTTGATAGTTTAGGGGTGTATGATATTTTCTATATATTTACCTAAATTTTTGGTTAAAAGTTAATTAAATTGTTGCTTGTATTATTCAACCTATTACTTGTTTTATTAAGGAGGAATTGGTTATGTCGAAGAAAGAAAAAGTATTAATAATAGCGTTATTTGTGACTTTTTCTGTAATAATTGTTGCTTTGTCTATCACATTTGTATTAGTTTCTCGTATAGTTACTGTTGGCACCGCTATGAATATTACATTTACTTCTAAAGAAATTGCTTGTATTATTACTGGTAGCGCCAAATACAAATACTTGGGCACCGAAGATGAATATACCTATGTAAATGTAGTAGGCACTAGTGAGACATCCATTATGTTGACATTTAAGGCTGGTGTAGAATACAATGACGTCTATACTATGGCTTTTGATAAAATAGATATAGGAGAGAATGGCGAGGCAGTATATGCCTTTAGTATAGAGAATACTGGCACTAAGACCATCTGCGCAAAAGTGTCTGTTGGTGAAGTCACTAATATGGTACGTAGTATAACAGCGGGTGAATATTATACTAGTACCGAGGGTGTGGGCGGATACATTATTAATGCTGGTCAGACCAGGGATTTTGAGATAAAACTGACTGTAGACAACAAAGGGCAAAATGCCTTAGCCGCTGATGACATATCTATGGTTTTGGCAACAGAATTTGATGAATCAAATATTGCTGCAACAGTGGTTGATCACGATGGTGCAGTGATTGCGGTAGCAGATAATACTAGCAATACTATTCAGTTGCCAGCCAACACCAAGACTACATCAATAGACGATAATGGCACAACCAAATATTTCCAAGGATATCTTAAGACTACCACTACCGCTATTAATTCTAACGATTATAACAATAATTATTCTGATTACAAATACACTGCTATAACAACATTACCTAGCAACTTAATTCTGCCATTCCAAGAAGTAACAATTTCTGCAGGAGACATATTTACATCTTATTACGATGTAGACCCAAGCGAAATATCTAATTACACATTTCAAAATAACGCAACCAACAATGGCTGGTCAATAACAGGCTATTCTGGCTTTGATACAGAATTAATCTTACCAACTTTGTATCAAGGTAAATTAGTGACAGGGATAGGCAAATCTGCATTCAGGGGCTGTACCAGCTTAACCAATATAACCATCCCAAGCAGCTTAACCAGTATAGACTATAATGCATTCTCTGGCTGTACTAGCTTAACAGGAGTATATATATCTGATTTGTCTAAATGGTGCAACATATCTTTTGGTAATTATGCTGCGAATCCGTTATATTATGCACATAATTTATATATTGATGGTGTGTTGTTGACTACGCTTACTATACCAAGCGATATCACAGAGATAAAAGACTATGCATTCAATTACTGTACCAGCTTAATCAGTATAGAAATCCCCAATAGTGTAACCAGTATAGATGGATGGGCATTCGATGGCTGTAGCGGCTTAACCAGTATAACCATCCCAAGCAGTGTAACCAGTATAGGCGAATCTGCATTCTATGGCTGTACCAGCTTAACCAGTATATCTATCCCAAGCAGTGTAACCAGTATAGGCAGCTATGCATTCTATGGCTGCAGTAGTCTGAACGATGTTGCATTTAGTGATACTGCTTCAAAATGGTCAGTAACAAGTGGTTCAACCACTGTAGAACTGAGCGTAGGTAATAGTGGTACAAATGCTACTAATTTGAAATCAACTTATAGTGATTATACTTGGACCAAAAAACAGTAATAGTTGGTATTATCAGAATTTTTGTCTGAATGCACACTAGCAAAGCGAGTGTATATTCAAGCAAAAAAATATGTATAGACTAAGGTATTGTTGAAATTTGAATTATAGGCTACTTATTATATGAATATAAAAAAACTAAGTTAAGTTAGGTCGCTATTGCCTAATTAATAACTTAGTTTTTTCTGTTATTTAAGTCGTTACAAAATAATGCTGTGAGTCCTAAGGAGTATACTTCATTTGTCTTGTTGATTGTATATTACAATTCTGGGGTAAAATGAGCAAAGACAATATTGTCAGAATAAGGGAGTATTCTCTTATATTCTTCTTGGCTATATACATTATATGCCAATATGCCTACTACTTTATTTTTCTTAATATATTTTGTAGGTAAATCCTTAGCGTTGTATGCTACAAAATCCGCTTGTGACGCTTTAAGATATTTTAATTTTTTCAATTTTTTTGCTTTAATGTTAGCATAAGTTTTGTATCCATTGAATGCACAACTTCTAAGAATCCTTGTATACCATGGGGCATTGTCATAGAACCACATTAATGACATTGGGTTGGCTGACATGATTGCTACCTTTCCGATCGCCTCAAATGCGTTGCAGTATTCTTCTAGTATTTTTTCTACAGCAGTTTCCACTCTGCCGGCATATGCTTCATTACATATTTCAATCACGACAGGTGTTCTGCCAGCAATAATATTTAAGACTTCTTGTAATGTTGGTATATGTTGTTTTGTGTTCTTAACTGTTAGGTTACAGATATCCTCATACTTCAGGTTGGTTACATAGGCATTAAGGCCTGTCAATTCTCCTAATGCTTTGTGCTTAAAACAAAGAATTGTATCATCTTTCATTGCTTGAGCGACCAAAGATATAGCATAACCTTGACTAATCAATTGCTCCAAAACTGCATTGTAATCATAATTGTGGTTTTCTAATGCTGCTATGTCAAATTTAGCAATATACTTGTCTAACAACCATTCGTTATGCATTATGTCGAAATAGTCGTCGCTAAACTTAATATCAGACAAAGCATTTGCTTTTTTTAATGTATCAATATCTATTTTATAACTGTTCCATTTCTGATCTTCAGTCAATTGTTTGTTTGTCATACTCTAACCCAAAATCCCTCAAATAGATTATGATTATTGTCTATATCTATTGTGGGATACAATAATTCTAATTAATATCATTACCGTAGTTGTGTTGTTAAGCAGATGATTTTGGGGACAACTAGGTAATGAAACAAAAGTGTATATATAATATAATATATATACAAGAATATATTTTATCAATATAATAATAACAAATATAACTAAAATATGCTACTTTTTTTGAGTACTTTTCTTAATTATTTATATTTTTTGCCAAATAATATGTAGATATGAGCAAATTTGTTGCTTAAATTGCCAGAAATTACCAATCATATACATTAACTAATTTGACAGTATTAAGGTTAGTGTAATCATTTATATTCTATTTTTAGTTATTAACAAATTTGGCATACTTACTTGCCATTGGTAATTAGATAAAGTACAGTTGTAGTTGCACATATTTAATAATTTGATGTTAATAGCAAACAAAAAAATAAATTAATATTTGTTGGAGTGGATTTGTCTTTATATTTATGTCTAATATCGTTGACAATAAGCAGTAATTAATTGTGTAATAATCAGATTAATATTTGCAAAAATAAACTCTTTGATATATACTAATCTAGTACTAAAGTGGCAATAAGATTTTTGCCACTATATAACATATATTTTTTTATCAATTGTATTATTATATTCTAAGATTGTATGTAGTAATCAGCGTTAGGGTATAATGTGGGGTAAACATTAACTTAATGTCAATTTATTTTTGATCTTAGAATTGAATAATTATAACAATAATTACATAGGTGACTAATGAGTGATAGAAGTGACAAAATAAGGAATTTCTGCATTGTAGCACATATCGACCACGGCAAAAGCACATTGGCGGATCGTTTGTTAGAATTGACTGGAACTGTGGCAAAAAGAGATATGACTGAGCAATTGCTAGACAGTATGGAAATAGAGCGAGAGCGCGGAATTACAATCAAATTAACTCCTTCGACTATGAAATACAAATATAATGGAGAGGAATATACGCTTAATTTAATAGACACACCAGGGCACGTTGACTTTACTTATGAGGTGTCTAGGTCTTTGGCGGCTTGTGAAGGAGCGATTCTGATAGTTGATGCTACTCAGGGGGTAGAGGCTCAGACGCTGGCGAATGTATACCTTGCATTGGATAATAATTTGGAGATTTTGCCTGTAATTAATAAGATAGATTTGCCTAGTGCAGATGTAGAGGGCACACGCAAAGAGATAGAAGATGTTATTGGTATACCAGCGGATATTGCGCCAGCCATTAGTGCCAAAAATGGGATTAATTGCGAAGAAGTATTAAAACAAGTAATTAAATATATCCCTGCCCCAAAAGGTAACGAGAATGAACCACTTAGGGCTTTGATATTCGATAGTTATTACGATAATTTCAAGGGAGCTGTATCTTTAGTAAGAATAGTTGACGGCAGTGTGAAGAAAGGTGATAAAATTAAATTTTTCCAAACTGGCAAGGTGTATGATGTGACCGAGGTGGGTATTTTTGAACCAAAGCCATCAGAGAAAGAATTGCTACAAATGGGTGATGTTGGTTATATTTGTGCTAGCATCAAGAATGTAAATGAGACCAAAGTTGGCGATACTATAACACTAGCAGATAGTCCAGCAAAAGAGGCATTACCTGGATACAAAGAGGCAAAACCAGTTGTATTTAGTGGCATATTCTGTGTAGATGGTGCCAAATATAATGATCTAAAGGATGCTTTGGAAAAACTAAAATTGAATGATGCTGCTCTAGAGTATGAGCCAGAGGTATCGCAAGCATTAGGATTTGGCTTTAGGTGTGGTTTTCTAGGATTGTTGCATATGGAGATAATACAAGAAAGACTAGAGCGAGAGTATAATCTAGATATTATAACGACTGCACCTACAGTTAACTACAAGATTCATAAGACAAATGGTGAGACGATTATAGTCAGCAATCCAGCCGATTATCCATCGCCGCAATACATAGATTATGCCGAAGAACCTATGATAAGGGTGCATATGTTTACTCCACCAGAGTATGTTGGCGAATTGATGAAGTTGTGTCAAGAAAGGCGGGGCGTGCACGAGGATTTGCAATATTTTGACGACAAGCGATGTCAATTGATATATAAGTTGTCTCTTAATGAAATTCTATTTGATTTCTTTGATCAACTGAAATCTCGTTCGCATGGATATGCTAGCATGGATTACGAAGAAATTGGATATGAACCAAGTGAATTGGTTAAATTGGATATTTTGCTTAATGGCGAAGTCTGTGATGCTCTTAGTTTGATTGTACACAAAGACAAGGCTTATCAACGAGGACGGGCTATTGCTGAAAAGTTAAAAGAAGTTATCCCAAGGCAGTTATTCGAGATTCCTATTCAAGCTGCAGTTGGCTCCAAAGTAATTGCAAGAGAGACCGTAAAGGCATTAAGAAAGGATGTCTTAGCCAAGTGTTATGGCGGTGATGTTACTCGTAAGAAGAAACTTCTAGAGAAACAGAAAAAAGGAAAGAAGAGGATGAGACAAATTGGCTCGGTAGAAATTCCTAGTGAGGCATTTATGTCTATCCTTAAGATTGATTAAAATGGAAACGGTAGGTATATATGTTCATTTGCCATTTTGCCTGTCTAAGTGTAAGTACTGCGATTTTAATTCCTATGCCAATATTGCCAATTTGCAACCTGCGTATATAAAAGCATTAGTTGAAGAAATCAGAACAACTGCCATCAATTGTAAAAATGTTAATATTGATACTATATTTATAGGCGGTGGTACACCTAGTTGTATGCCATTGGGTACTATTAGTACTATACTTACAGCAATTAGACAAAATTATAATGTTTTATCTAATGCAGAAATAACAATAGAATGTAATCCCAATTCGGTCTCATTTGACAAAGTATCAGAATGGAAAGAGTCTGGGGTTAATAGAATAAGTATTGGACTGCAGACTACTAATAAGAAATCATTGCAAGTAATTGGCAGAACTCATACTGTAGATGATTATGTTGCTGCTATCAAATTAATACATTCTTTTGGTATTAATAATATAAACACAGATTTGATGATAGGTTTACCAAAACAACGCTCTTCTGATGTAAAATATGCTATTTTGCTTTGTAATAAGTTGATGTGTAAGCATATTAGTTGTTATTCTTTGATATTAGAAGAGAATACTCCATTATATGATATGGTACATAATGGAGAGGTAAGGTTACCAAAAGAAGAAAAGACTTTAGGAATGTATAATACCGCATACAATACACTATCGCACTTGGGATACAAAAGGTATGAAGTTAGTAATTTTGCTATTAGCGGATACGAGTGTAAACATAACCTAAATTGTTGGTCTATGCACCAGTATTTAGGATTTGGTGCTGGCGCTCACAGTTTTTATAATAACATTAGATATAATAATATTGCTAATGTGCAAGATTATATTATGGCATCTTCTAATATTAGCGTATTAAGAGAGAATGTAGAGCCTCAAAGCCAAATTGACCTCTATAATGAGGCAATAATGCTAGGATTGAGAAAAGCAGATGGCGTAGATATGAAGTTATTAAGTGAGTATTTGGGTGAAGATTTTGCTATAAAGATGAAAAAAGTGATTAACAAATACATTGCATTGGGTTTGGTTGAGATAAGTCATAATTGTATTAGGGCAACGCAGAAGGGCGTTTATGTACTCAATCAAATAATTTTAGATTTTGCTATTTAGAATTGTCGTTAATACAAAGGCAACCAAAAAAATATTCTAGGCTAGCCAAATAAATAGGAATGACCTTGTTGTTAAGTGGACTCAGTAATATAAGGCATAATGTGAGGATATGTAATTAGAGTTGGTAAGAATCGTTATAATTTTTATTAATTATTTTAGTCGTGGATTATAACCAATATGCTTCTAATCTTTCAAGTTGGTTAAGCATTTTATCCTAAATTATTTATTATTGTTCCAACTACAGAATTATTGATACATTATGTAATTTATTTTATGATTTTTAGATTTAATATTTGATTAAATGCATAAGGTTTAATATTTTATAAATATTTGACCTTATTTTTTATTTTTAGTAACATTACTTTTTTGTTTGTCATACATTACAATAAACAGGAGGTAATAAGAATATGTCTTTTTATTCAGGGAACAGGCAGGGAAACTTCCCAGGACCAATTATGGGTAATCCGCTTAACGGACTGTGTGAGAAAGCAGTTATTCAGACTAGAAAAGTATTTGATGCTTGTATGAAACAAATACAAGAGAATAGTGTACAGATAACTGTAACAGACTTTACTCCAGCCGATCCTACATATCCACTTACATTTATTAGTTGCCAAAGCAATTCGGACGATGTTACTATCAGCAATGTCGTTGTAGATAGATTTGACGATAGACCATGTTTTGCAAGAGTATCGGGTGATGTAGTGATACCAGTTACAGTTAGTTATACCGATGCTAATGGCGTTAGCGGTACAGGAACTGGAACATTTACGGTTAGCAATGATGTTGTATTGTATGTGCCACAACCTTCTATTGTGCCTTACAAGATAGAGGCATTTGCTTCAGCTATTTGTTCGGGTGGTACATTCAACGAGTCGAATTTATTGACTACAAATATGTGCGTCACTATTATTATCAAAGTTGTTGTAGATGCAGATATCCTAATTCCTACTTATGGCTATGCTCAGATTCCGCCTTGCCAAGAATTTACACAGGATACTTGCACTGGTTTCTTCGATTTGCCGCTATTCCCAGCGCAACAGCAAATCTGCCCTAATAGTGCAAATAATTAATAAAGCAATATGTTAAAATAAAAGTTAACTTAAGTAATAATTCATTATCATATTATATTTTAGAAAAGAATGCATTTATCTAAGGAGTTATTATGCCTTATTGTAAATTTGCGTTCTTTTTTTCTAATTTAACTAAATGTTAGGAATTTTTTAAGCAAGCTTTAATTATTAATATCTATTATTTTATAGTTAATTAATACATAATAATCATTATTTTTTACTATAATTAATATCGATAATACTGGCAATTATTTGCTATAATATAGATTATTTGGTATGATTATAGATAGAAATTATGCTTGAATTTTAATTTGTTAAGGTATTTATATAATGCAAATATGGCAGAAACAAATCAAGATATATTTATAAAAATATCAATTTGTTTCAAATTATGATTATTAGGAGAAAAAGTATTGAAAGTATACGCAATTAGTGACTTGCATCTTAGTATTAATAATCCAAAACCAATGGATATATTTGGGGAGAATTGGGATAATTATGTAGATGTAATAGTCAAGAACTGGAAGAGAAAAATAAAAGATGATGATGTTGTTATAATCGCTGGAGATATTTCTTGGGCTATGAATTTGCAAGAGGTTGAGAGCGACATTGATTATATTGCTAATCTTCCTGGTAAAAAAATTATTATAAAAGGTAATCACGATTATTGGTGGCACAGCCTAACTGCGCTTAGAGGTATACTGCCTAGTGGTTTTTATGCAATTCAGAATGATGCAATTAGGATAGGTAATGTTGTATTCTGTGGTAGTCGAGGTTGGACAGCACCAGAGGATAACAAATTTAAGACACCCGAGGATGAAAAGTTATATAAGCGAGAAGTTATAAGAATGGAATTGTCACTAAATGCTGCAAAAACAATTATGCAAGAGGGTGATTCCTTGGTAGTAATAACACACTATCCTCCATATAATAGCCGATTTCAATCAAACCCAATGACTGATTTATTCAAACGCTATAATGTTAATGTTGTGGTGTATGGGCATTTGCACAACGCAGCACACAAACAGAAAATGAAGTATAGTAAAAATAAGATAAAATACTTCTTAACATCATGTGATCATCTAGGTCATAACCCTGTACGTATTTTGTAATTATTGAAGCAATAATAATTTAGTTGTGGTCATTGATTAAAATAATTTATTAGTAAAAACCATATCTTGTTGCTAGATATGGTTTTTTTGTTAAATTATTTGTATAATTAATTAATAATTTGAATAAATATAATTTTTCTAAATTTATTATATAATAATAAATTCTAAGATTTTACTTAATTGTATATATATTCAATAAAAATATTTTAATAATTTTGATAAATTTACAAAAGTGGTTAAAAATGGTTGGAAGTGGTTAATATTTATAGTATACTTAGGGTGTAATTAGAGAAAGGAGTAGGTAATGTTTTTTGGTGAATATAACTATCAGTTAGACGAAAAAAATAGAATTCGTATTCCAAGCAAACTAAGAAACGAGTTTGCTGGCTCTTATATTGTCACCAAAGGCACCAATCATTCGCTGTTTGTTTTTGCTAAAGATTATTTTCAGACTCAATTTTTGGATAAGTTGAATAGTGTACCTACTTTTGACTCCGAGGCGCAGAGGCCAATTAGGGCTTTGCTTAGTTCTAGTTTTGAGGTAGAAGAAGACAAGCAAGGCAGATTTGTGCTTCCTACTAATTTGCGAAATTTTGCTGGAATATCTAAGAATATTGTCTTTGTGGGTGTGGGCAATAGGCTAGAGATATGGAGCGAAGACAATTGGAACAATTATGTTGCAGACTCGAGTGATTTCGATAATGTAGTTACTAAATTGTCCCAATATGATGTATAAATGGAAAAACATACTATTAATTATAATCACACACCCATTATGGTTCAAGAGTGCATAGAAGGACTTAACATCAAGCCAGACGGAATATATGTAGACGGCACATTTGGTGGTGGTGGACATTCGGGCAAAATACTAGAGCATTTAACTACTGGCAGGCTGATAGGAATAGACAAGGATGATACTGCTTTGGCTGTAGGCAGAGAAAGATATGGCAACTGTAATAATCTAACTTTGGTAAAAAATGATTTTAAGAACATTGCCGATATTTTAGATGAATTGGGTATAGATCAAATAGACGGTGTGCTTCTCGACTTGGGTGTAAGCAGTTTTCAATTAGATACTGATTATAGAGGCTTCTCATATAGATTTGATGCAAAGTTAGATATGCGAATGGATACGACCAGCAGTTTTAGTGCATATGATGTGGTCAATTCATATTCCGAGAGCGAATTAAGCAATGTGATATTTAGATATGGCGAAGAACCTTTTGCCAAGAAGATAGCAAGAGAAATAGTAGAAGCAAGAAAAGTTAAACCTATAGAGACTACAGGTGAATTAGTTAAAATAATAGAAAAAGTTGTATTTAAGAAGAAAGGGTCTAATCCTTGTACCAAGACTTTTCAGGCAATTAGAATAGAAGTTAATTCAGAATTAGATAGATTAGATACCGCTATCAACACTATGATTGATAGGTTACGACAAGGTGGGCGCATAGCAATAATTACATTTCATTCTTTGGAAGATAGAATCGTTAAGAATGTATTTAAGCTTCGATCTACAGATTGTATATGTGATAAATCGTTACCAGTGTGTATATGCGGTCACAAAAAGGAAATTAATATATTAACTCGTAAGCCAATTGTTGCTAGTGCAGAGGAGCAAAAAATAAATACACGTAGTACTTGTGCTAAATTGCGAATAGCGGAGAAATTGTGAGGAGGCAGGATAGATGAGCGATTATTCTATCAAGACATTAGAGAAAGATAATATCATTACTCAAAACGTCGACAGGGATACTATCGACGAGCCTATTTTGGACCAAATATCAAAATTTGACACTAATTATAGTGATACGAAGATTAAAGAATTAACCAATGAATTTGATAGCATTACTATAGATGAAGATGTTATTAAAGGAGTCACAACTACCCAAAACAATGTTGTTGAGGCAACTAAATTATCTTTTAGAACCAAATTGTTTTTTGGTTTGTCAATTGCGATTACTGCATTATTAATGTTCTTGGCAATATATAATATTTTTAGCATAAATAGTGTATCTGGCAGCATACAAATATTAGAGAATAATATTGCAACTGAGTCTACAATTCTTAATTCTTTAACTAACGATGTTGAAGCTATGAAAGGTAGCACTAGTATAGAAAAAGAATTGAGTGATATGGGCTATATCAAGATGGACGACTCTGATATGATATATGTAGATATTCCAGAAGGTACAGTTGTCAACGATTTGACTGGTTCTACCAATTGGTTTGATTCGATTTGCAATTTTATTTCACATGTTTTTGGGGGATAAAATTTTGAATAACTCAGCTTATAATTTGCAAAAGAAGTTACTAGGGATTTTCTTGCTAGTAACTTTTATTTTTGTTCTTATACTATTAAGATTAGCTTATTTGCAGTTAATCAAAAGCGGATGGTTACGTGCAAAAGTGAGCACTCAATGGACAAGAAGCCTGCCTATAGAGTCGGTTAGAGGTAAAATTATGGACCGCAATAATGTAGAGTTGGCAACTAGCTATTCTTCTTATGATGTATATGTTAGACCAAGTATGGTCACCGATTTTGCGGCAGTTGCCTTAGCGTTGTCCGAAAGTATTGGATTGGATTATGATGCTGTATACAACAAAATAACTAATAATAAAGTTAGTGAAATATTAATTAAAAAGCAAGCGACAGATACAATGATCCAAAAACTTACTCTATATAAGTTAAGTGGAATTTACTATAGCGAAAATACTACTAGATATTATCCTTATGGTGATTTGGCATCTCAAGTAATAGGTATAACCAATATTGATAATGTAGGACAATCGGGTTTAGAAATGTACTACGATGAATATTTGCAGGGTATTGATGGACATTATATGGTTGATAGCGATGTTAGGGGCGTAGAAATAGACAATTCGCTATATACATTTGTTGATAGTGTTGATGGTTTAAGTGTATCATTAACATTAGATGTTAATATTCAGAAGTCGTTAGAGAAGGCATTGCTTAAATTAATGGACGAGCAAAAGCCCAAAACTGCTACTGGGATTGTTATGGGAGCAAAGACAGGTGAAATTGTCGCAATGTCTAGTAAACCGAGTTTTGACCTAAATAATCCTGACAGAAATAACATAACAGAACTAATGCAGACAATGAAAAATTTAAGCATAGTTGATGTGTACGAACCAGGTTCTACATTCAAAGTATTAACA
The DNA here is from genome assembly GCA_945921465.1 of uncultured Clostridia bacterium. Lineage (GTDB taxonomy): Bacteria > Bacillota > Clostridia > Christensenellales > UBA1242 > UBA11490. The sequence goes on from CAMEKS010000002.1 coordinate 29,451, forward strand.
ATGGCGGCTGCATTAGATTCTGGCAAAGCACATCTTACTGATAGATTCTATGATCCGGGGTATGTTATTATAGATGGAGAGCGAATTAAATGTTGGAAGCACACCGGGCATGGTAGTCAAAATCTAACTGAGGGGTTATGCAATAGTTGTAATGCCGTATTTACCGAATTGGCTTTAAGACTTGGATTAACACAGTTTTATGAATATTGCAACAGGTTTGGTTTGGGAAATCAGTTAGGAATTGATTTCTTCGGTGAAGCAAGTGGAATTATTATGGATAGTACTAGGGTCAAAAATGTCGACTTGGCTCGTATGGGTTTTGGTCAAGCAATTGCAGTCTCACCTTTGCAATTAATCACAGCGATTTGTAGTGTTCTTAATGGCGGAAATTTAATGAAACCTTATTTCTTAAAATCTATATTTGATTCAGAAGGTAATCTAATCAAAGAGAACAGCCCTACTGTACTTAATAGGACGGTAAGTGAGGATACTAGTAGCAAAATACGAGTAATGTTTGAAGAAGTTGTAAAGCATTATACAGGTATAGGGTCGTTTATAGAAGGGTATAGGGTCGGTGGAAAGACAGGCACTAGCCAGAAATACGATGCTAATGGAATTAGCGGACTATACATATCTAGTTTTGTGGGATGTTATCCGGCTGACGACCCAGAATATGTAGTGTTAATAGTGGCTGACGAGCCAAGTATGGGCAATTATTATGGTAGTGTGGTTGCCACACCATACGCCAAATTAGTTTTTGAAGATATTATTAATTATAAAGGTGATGAACCAGGGGACACACTAGAGGCTGATAAGAAAAAAATGGAACTAAATATCGAGTTGCCTAACCTTGTGGGGATGTCTCTGACAGAAGCGGTTGAATTGCTTCAGTCATTGGGTCTACAGTTTCAGATAGCGGGTGCTGGAGATAGAGTGTTGTCTCAGACTCCTACACCCAAATATATGTGTCACTCCGAAGCAATGATAATACTTACTACAGAATAATTTCTTAATAATTAGGCTGTTAGGATACGGAGTTCTATTAATAACATATTAAATATTATAAAATTTATTTTAGAGTTAATCTATAATATTGTTATACATTAATAACTAATGACGCTTTGTTGTTATTTTAGTTATGTTAGAAAATATTCACAAATATCAATTATTTTTCATAATTATCAATAGATTAATAGGGTAATAGCGATAATAGATAATCTTTCGCCATTACCCTTTGTTGTATTGGCTATATGTATATTAGGATATTTATTAATTCTTAATATTTTATAGAATAATTAAATGAACATAATATTTTTTTAATATACAAATTTTTAGTTTTGTTTAGATTGTTGTACAACTTAATTGGAGGTATGAAATGAGATATTTTGGCACTGACGGTATAAGAGGACAAATAGACAATGGTCTGAATAGCGAACTGGCTTATTCAATAGGTAGGGCAATTGGTAGTATTATAATTGATAACAATATGACGCCCAAAGTTGTAGTAGGCAAAGATACTAGATATAGCGGAGATGTGATATCTTATTCTCTTTGCTGCGGATTGATGGAATATGGAGTAGAATGTATGATGCTAGGGATTGTGCCTACTGCGTGTGTTTCTTACATAACTACTAGGACGCCAGCAGCATATGGCATTATGATTACCGCCTCACACAATTCGTGGGATATGAATGGTATTAAAATTTTTAATAAACTCGGTTATAAATGTGATGAGGCAGAAGAAAAATTAATAGAAAATTTGATAGATAATCCAATGACACCTAAAAGCGATATTAAGGGCAAAATATCTAATAGGCGAGATCTGGTGGAAAAATACATTACAGGAATAATTAAATTAATTGATACAGACTTAAGCAATTATAGCATTGCTTTAGACTTGGCTAATGGCGCTAATTATAGCATAGCACCCCAAATATTTCGCAAATTAAATGCCAATATTGTCCCAATATCAACGGAGTCGGATGGCTACAGTATTAATAAAGATTGTGGGGCTCAATATATTGACAGAATAGTCGAAGAGACAATTAAGCACAAGTGCGATTTTGGTTTTGCGTTTGACGGTGATGCGGATAGATTAAGAGTAGTGACAAGAGATGGAACTGCATTAGATGGAGACGATATATTGTATTTATTAGCGTTATATCTCAAGTCAGAAGACAGGCTTAATTCACTTACTGTTGTTGGCACAATTTTATCTAATAGCGGTCTAGAAGCATCATTAAATAATCAAGGAATCAACTTTGTTCGGACAGATGTGGGGGATAAGAATGTAATAGAAGCATTAAGAGATTATAGATATTGTTTAGGCGGAGAAAGCAGTGGGCATATTTGTCTACACGATTATAACACCACTTGTGATGCTTTATTCAACAGCTTATTCTTGCTTAAAATAGTCGCTGAGGGCAAAATAGATATTAAGGAAAGCCTTGCTCAATTGATTAAAAAACCAAGTATAGCGATCAATATCCCTACTTCTCAGTTATTTCGTGATAATTATTATAATAATGACTTTGCATTAGTATTACAGAAAAAAGTATCTCAAATATGTAAAGGCAGCAAGTCGATAATTAGACCATCTGGGACAGAGGCAGTCTTTAGAGTTAATATAGAGGGTGATAGTATTGACAAAATCAAATCCCAGAGCGAGAAAGTAAAAAAATATATAATTACTCTCGATCGAAAAATTAATAATAGATAAAATCTATATTGATGCATAAGAGCAATCTCGTAACTTAATAATAATATATGCATATCACATATATCTAAGATTATTATTAGTATCTATAATAACTTATTATATTCTATATTAAATGTTGAGATATTACGCAAATAATTTAATATATAAAAAATAGACAACTGTGAATTAATATTTGTTATAATATTTTCACAGTTGCCTTTTTAAGAATTTTTAATGTTTTCTTTTATTTGAACAAATACTTTTTCATTCATAGAATTAAATAGATCAGCCCTTAGCGTATCTAAGTCATATTGTTCTTGCAATCTAACTTGAATAATAGGCAGTTTGACTTTTTTTAATAATTTAATTACTTCTTCATCAATTTTTTTCAAACTTTGGTTAAGGGGGCTAGGAGTAAACAAATCTATGACTAACACTGGCTCCATAGTTTTTTGCAAAAATATGCATATATCTACTACCTTGCTTTGCGCTATATTGAAATCAACTTTATCCCCATTGGGTAATAATAATTTCTCTAAAGGTACAAAGGGGAAAGCGATAAAGTCTTTTGGCAGTGTCTGAAATAATACTTCCATAAAATGCATCTCTGCTGGTGAGCAATATGACTTAACTAATTTTACATTATTATCCGACAATGCTTTTGGTTTTGCTATTTCATATTTGTTGTTTTTCTTGATAGAATAATACGCAATTATTGCAATAATAATAGCGACACCAATGATTATACTGCATATTAGTAATATATTCATTTATATCCTCCATTTTATACGTTTTCAATTTGCCAATCGATTGGTGTTTTGCCTAATTTAATTAATAGGTCATTAGTTTTGCTGAAATGTTTTGTTCCAAACCAGCCGCCTTGATTGGCGCTTAGTGGACTAGGATGTGCGGCTTCTAATACATAATGCTTATTTCGGTCTATATTTCTACCCAATTGTTTGGCACTATTGCCCCATAGTAAGAATATTATTGGGTCATCTCTATCATTAAGCAATTTTATTATTGCTGAGGTTATCTTTTCCCACCCTTTGCCTTTGTGGCTATTGGCAAGGCCTGCTTGAACGGTTAATACACTATTTAGAAGCAAAACCCCTTGTTTTGCCCATTTGGTTAGATTGCCATTGTTGGGCATATAACAACCCAAGTCTGATTGCAATTCCTTGAATATATTTATCAAAGACGGTGGTAGGTTGATATCTTTTTCTACCGAAAAACTTAGTCCATGTGCTTGGTTAGGATTGTGATACGGGTCTTGACCAATTATTACTACTTTAACATCCGTATACTTTACTAAGTTTAGTGCGTTAAATACATTCTCTGCCTTTGGATAAATAGTTTTTGTATTATACTCTTGAGTTAAAAATTTTTCTAAATTTTTGTATGTATCGGATTCAAATTCATTTTTCAATAATTTGTACCAGTTATCTTTTATTAGAAACATTATTGTCTTCCTTTATTATTGCTAAATCTAAATAGTATTTATTTAATCGGATTTTACTATTAGTTTATTTTATGTTAGTGTTCAAAATTTAATTTAATAAATTAGTAAAGATATACAATGTTATTGTAGCACAAACTGATTATATTTTGAAATATATTTTGCGAATTTTGGTATAAAGTGCTATATTATATTCAATAGAATAATAAGGCTATAATATTATTTAATATATTTGGTTAACTAAATTAAATGTTATTATAATTGAATGTAAATCATAATTTACATTAGATTATTTTAGCAAATTTATAAAATATACTTTGTATTAGTTATAAATATATATTATCTTACATTTAGTTAAGAAATTATTAATGCATTACATAGATTAAAAATGATTTTTAATATTAAAAATAATATAACTAGAAGAAATATTAATAAATTAACTAAGCAATACAGATATCAAATCATAATGTATAGTATTTTGGTGGCAGTAATAATTGCATTGCTATCCATCGGTTCGACAGTTAATTGGTTTTTTCGTCTATATCCTAACCTTGATAATATTGCAAATAATTCTTTTGAATTTCATTTAATAGATGTAGGCGAATCGAATGCTTCCGCTATAGTGTTTCCTAACAATGATGTCTTATTATATGATACAGGTGATGAGAAACATAATATAGAGGTGATGACATATATAGATAATGTACTTCTTCGTCGAGGAGGAAGTGTAAAATATTTGGTAATATCTCATACAGACCTGGATCACATTGGCAATGTTGACACTATTTGGGATAGATATAAGCCTCAGTATTTATATTTACCCGATACTAGAGAATATGCTAATTACAAGTATCAATATTTGCTTAATAGCGTAGAACAATCTAATTCGAATGTGATATTTAATTATGAAGGCGTTAGCCTAGAGATATCGGGGGTCAAACTTACCTGGTTATCTCCCAACAGACCATCTTATAGTGAGACTAATGATTATAGTCCAATAATCTTAGTAGAATACAATGACTACAAAATGTTACTAACAGGCGATTCAGGACATAATATTGGCAAAGATAATGGTATCAACGTGGAAGCAGAAGCTATATCTTATGCTACAAGTGTTGATATTGACATAGATGTGGATGTATTAGTGGCTGGTCACCATGGGAGTAAATATAGTACAAGCACGTTGCTATTAGATTATGTCAAGCCGGAGAAACTGCTTATCTCTGTAGGGGATAATACTTATGGCCACCCTGCGAATGAATTATATGAGAGAATACTTACTTATGATCAAGGTAACAGTTCAAATTTGTTGCAAAATATCTACACCACAGAGCATAATGGCAATATAATTATAGACACTATTGGCATCAACAATGAATATAGAATTTCTACTATAAATAATATTAATTCGTATTTGTTTATTCCATATTTTGTAATTATTTTATTGGCCTTGATTCCTACATTATATCTTTTAGTACGAAGTATTTGCATACATAATTATTTAATAAATTATTATTCGCAAAAGCATACTAGCACCAAAGAAATAGAAGTGAATTAAGCGGTGTAGCAAAATTTGCAAATATTAATTACTAGTGTTGTAGGGTATAATTATATTTGCATATCGTAATTATTGCGAAAAATAGTATTTTATATTAACAATATCATTGGAATTTAGAGATCGTACGCGTTAGTGTCGCTTTTATATAATTAATATTTCAATCAGGATACCGCTAATAATAGTGGAATTGCGGTAGCAAACTGAGTTATGAGCGATAGCATAAGCAAGTCTACATTACATAGATATATTATCGCAATTCTTTAATATTTATAACTCAAGAAAAAACAGACTAGGAAAGTAATTATATTCCTAGTCTATTTCTTTTGTTTATTCAAATATTTTACCAAACGTATTAAAACGATTGTATTAATAATAATATTTTATTAGTTAGTCACAAGATTACTTAGTATCTACTTTATTAATCATAGCGTTAAGACTATCATTAATATCTTTAATTTCTTGTTTGATTAGTCTAATTTCTTTTCTAATTTCTTCTTGACGAGTATCTGATCTCTTAATCAAGTCATCATATTTCGCCATTTCTTTGTTATAATTACGCTCTATATGTTTTATCTTGATGCTTATTTGTTTTTCTTGTTTCTCAATTTCGTAAATTTGTAGATTATATTCGGCATCTTTTTCTTTGGATGCGCTCATTTTGTTTTCTGCTATATCTTTGTTATGAACCTTACTAATTTCTACCTTTTGATTATATAAGTCCTTTAACTTAGTGCGTAAATCTGCAGTGTCCTTATCTGCAATGTCTTGTAATGCATCTAGTTTTGCCTTCTCTGCTTCTTTGTATGCATCAGTCTGAGCTTTAATTTCATTTAATTCTGTAGTTAGATTAGCAATCAATTCTTTTCTATACGCAATCTTTTCTTTAGCATCGAATTGTTTGTCAAGAGTTTGTCTTCTATCATAACTAGTGTCAACTTTCTTCTTGCGAGGGTGTATCTTAATCTTTTTGATAAAGTATGCAAGTATTGCCAAAATCATTGCTGCACTAGTAACTAAACTGCTGATTAGCAACCAGGCTGGGGTGGCCGAATATGGCTCGGTCTCTTCAGTGTCAGTATTGTCTTCTGTAGTATCGGCAATAGTAGTAATTGACTTAACAATGGCATCTAAATTTGCTTCTTTGTCATTGGTCATTTCAGATTCGGAACCTAACTTGACTATTTCTAATTTAGTGAAATATGCCTCACCAATAACTTTGTTATCGTCTGTTCCTAGACCTAAATTAATCTTAACCGATGTCTCAGATGTTGGCTTAATGTATAAAATATACTTAACCAATTCATCGGCGTTAGTGTTGATATTGTAATGGCCGTCTATATGATCGCCATAAGTTATAGTGAAATACGCGCCATACTCTGTTATGTTATCTGGATTTACTAGTTTTGCTATATCTTTAGTATTGATATACAGTGATATTTTGTACCAAGATTCAGATGCTAATGTTATGGAGTTAGTGCTACTAATACCATATTTGACATCATTAGTGTCAGCCATTACGTATCCAATATCTTCGCCATCTGTTGACATTGCAAATTCATTGCTCTTTAAAAATCCATTATATGCATATTCTATATTAGTATCAACAGTCCAGTTGGCAGAGTTGCCAAAATAGTTTTTGTTAAGATCTACTATATTTAGGTCTGTGTGATTTGCGATAAGGTTATTATATAGTTCCGAACTAATACTAGTAATACTAATATTATCAAAATATGCATATGCATCTACATTACTTAGCGCTAACTCGATATTGCATTTATTAGAATTTAGGTTAGTGGCTATATAATAAGTGTAATGCTGCCATTCATTGTTAGTTCGGATGTCTTTAACTGCAACTATTTCACCATTATTAGAATCTAATAATTTAACCGACGCACCATTATTGTTATCTGTGCTAAAATTCTGTGTGTAGCAGTCAAATTCGAACTTGTAATAAGAATTTGCTGATAGTGAAATTGTATTAGAAGTAGTGTATTTAATATTTTGTTGTTTGCTGGTTGTACCCATCATTAATACATTGTTACTATTGGTTACAGCATCTCCTATTTTGCCTGGGTTGCGCAAAATAGTACTATTAGTGTAATTACTATAATTATTGTTAAATATTCTCTCGTTAGTATTAATCACGCCAGCATATACACTATTTGTTTTGCCAGTGATTGTCCAGGAAGCAGGTGATATAGGCTTGTTAGTAGATAAGCTGTCATTTTCTATAGAGTCAAATGTACCATTACTTACCAGATTACTAGTTGATGGCACTGCAGTAAGATTAAGTGTGTTATCTGCAGATTTACCAGATGAAAATTGGCTATAAGTGACTTCTTGCATTCTTACATCATCAAAGAATACATAATTTTCTCCACTAGCCTTGTTGTCATTGTCTTTACCTATACTAAATATTAATTGTAGGTTACTATCTCTTAGAGTGTTGCCGCTAATGTAAATGCTGTATTGTTTCCAATTGTTTGTTAGATTGCTACTTCCAGTAGGGGTGTTAGATATTGCCATAGATAGTTTAGTTGACTCTTTGTCAGAATCTAACAAAGTAGCATAACCAACAGTACTATTGCTGCAGTCCGAATATGCCCAAAAACTTAGTCTATATAATCCATACTGCTTTATAGTAAATTTGTTGCTCTTTACACCATAATAAGTAGCGTTATTTTCGTCTGCATTGCTATACAACAATAATGCGGAGTTGTTACTAGTGCTAGAATTATTATTTTCTGGGATATTAGGATATTTTTGGTTGCCTTTTACATATCCGCCTGCAGTTTGTGTATCAACAATGTTAACAAATACGTCACCAGTATTTGCAGAACCTACAGTCTGCCAATCGACGAGATTGTTATCAAACGAAGCATTATCAACAATGTCGTATATATAGGAGTTGTTAAGAGAAATTAAATGTTCATTGGATTTTAATGATTCAGCCGCAGGGACATTATTATTGTACTCTGCCTCGGAATATTCTTCTATTTTAACTTGATTAAAGAATACAGCACCTTGACACTTGGTATCTTTACTGCCCAGATATAATTTAATAGTTAAATTCTTTTCATCACTAAATGAACTGGTGTTGATGTAGAAGTTATATGTCTGCCAAGTATTTTTTGTATTAATGTTTTCAAAACTAGTTGTTGCTTCTGTATCTGATATTCCATCAATATAAATAGAAGCAAATGCATCAGACTTTCTTGTTTCAGTCTCTAATGTATCGTCATCTTCAGATTTAACATAACCAGTCGCAGTATCGTTGATTGTTTTCAGACTAACAGAGATTTTGTAGTAAGATGACTTGTTAAGCGTAAATTCCTTACTCTTGTACCCCATATGCCCACTGAAGTTATATGCATTAATCATTAAGTAATTATTAACGCCTTCGGTATTTTCGTCATCTATTGTAAGATTACTTGTTCTGCCAGGTGACTTAAATAATCCATAGTTTTTCCATAGATTATCCTGCAACTTGTTGTCAACAATATCAGTCTCTTCTGCATCTGATTCGATAGTTTTTTCTATCTTATTGATATTGACAATTCCTTTTTTGTAGTTGCTAGCATTGTCACTCTCGTCGTCTGGAGTGATTGTTGTCCAACTGCTAGTAGTAGAAATGTAATTGCCACTAGTTGAATAGAAATTAGGATTAGACAATTTGTCTTCACTAATATCTTCTTTGTTAGTAGCAAATACATTCTGCACATTCTTAACAATACCAAATTTGCCAATTAGTGCGAATAGTATTATGCCTAATACTAGTGCAATTTTACACATAATTTGTTTTAATTTATCTAAACTTTTTGACATAGTAAGCCTACCTTATATAAATATATTAACTGGGATATTATATATTAATCTTGATTTTTAGACAAGCAAATAATATCACTTTCGGTCAATTTTTACAAAAAAGCCTATAATACTATAATTTCTCATCAAAATAATGTAATATCGATCACTTAATCTGATTTTTAGTTTTGGAAAATTTTCCCAATTTCTAATAGTGTGCCGAATTATATCAATATTATTCTTTAGTGGCACATATTTTCAAATAATTTTTCACAAAGTATATGTATGAGAAATAATATAGTCGTGTATTACAAAACATATCATAATAAAAAATATGATATATATAATTTGAGAAAAAAATCTCCTTTTGTATTACTATTATTGGGGTCAATAATTGGCTTTGTTAATGGCTTTTGGGGAGGTGGAGGAGGTATGCTATGCGTGCCTACTCTTAGCTATATTGTTGGTCTAGAAGAAAAAAATGCTCATGCTACTGCCATTCTAGTTATGTTGCCTTTATCTATAGCCAGTTTTATTATATACGCCATCAATGGGTATTTACAATTTGACCAAATAGCATTTACTGGGATAGGGTTTGTTGTAGGAGGTTTAGTTGGATCATATATATTGAAATCTATTAACAACATTGTATTAAAAATGATATTTAGTTTTGTTATTATAGCAGGAGGAGTGTGGTTGATAATATAATGTGGTATTGGTTAATAATAGCAGGATTGTTTAGTGGTGTAATAGCGGGGATGGGAATGGGTGGTGGTACGCTTCTAATCCCAGTCCTTACTCTTTTTTTGGGGATTGAACAAAAGATTGCACAAAGTATTAATTTGGTAGTATTTATTCCTACGGCTATTGTAGCACTAATTATTCATTTCAAAAATAAACTGGTTAATGTTAAAGTTGGTTTAATTATAATCATTAGTGGAGTGGTATTATCTATATTAGGTGCTTTGCTTGCCGTTAATTTAAGAAATGATGTGTTAAAAATTTGTTTTGGGATTTTTTTGCTAGCAATAGGTTTGTTTCAATTCTTTGAATCGCTGTATAGTGTTGGTAGCAAGACTAAATTACCAAAGAATGTGTTGGTAATAACCAAATTTAATAAATATAAAATAAATAAATAATATGTCAAACAATTGCCTTGAATGTAAAATTTGTGCTATTCTAATATTGTAATTAATGTATCATCTCTACAAGCGATTTATATTTTGCAATTGGCAAAGTAATGCCCCATTAATATAATAAACTTGCAGCGTAATGATATTTTATTTGCAGATAGTAATTATGGCCATTATAATAGTTAGTACATAATTACATAATTATGGAGGGAACAATGAGAGTTAATCAAGACAAATGTATTGGCTGCGGTACATGTGCTGGTGTGTGCCCAGTAGGTGCAATTTCTTTGGATACTGGCAAGGCATTCATTAACAAAGATATTTGTATTAGTTGTGGCGCTTGTGCTAGTGTATGTCCAGTAGAGGCAATTGATGCAGAATAATATATAGCCCTAATTATGGGGCTATTTTTATTGTACACTAACATAATAATTAACATTTTAATTTGATAATGATTAGATATTCATATTGCTTGCAATAATAATATTTGTCAAGACAATCTATTACTATTTAATCTTCAATGCCTTATAATAGAGTGAACGCAATAAATTCTGTTTGATTAACTATTATAAAAATTTGAAAAAATCGAAAAAAGTATGAATTCTAGTATACAAAAAGATTTTTGTATGATATAATTTGCTTAGTTAAATGGAGAAGTATGCAATTAAGTGCAAAAATACTTTTTATTAGATTTTAGGAGATAAACTTTTGGAAAAAATTGCAGTAATAGAATTAAACTATAATTATTTGAAAATGCAGCAAGTAGATGTGTATCCTAATAAGTCATTCACCATTAGAGATAGTTTGCTACTACCAATTGACTTGATGAAAGATTTTGACAAGGATCAGGTTATTAAGTCTTCAGTAATTTCAGAGATTACCGAACTATTGTCTATATTTAAGGAAATCTTGAATAAGAATGAGATAAAAGATACTTTCTGCTATGTAACGGATGCTATTAAGCAAGCCAAGAATTGTAACGGATTTATTAATGAGGTTGCTAACATATCTACTTTTAAGTTTGAGATTTTGACACCAGAGATAACTATTAATAATATTTATACGGCAGTAATTAATACTATGAATAAGCCCAAAGGCGTAATTATAGATATTTCTGACAATTGTACTAATTTATTGTATTACAACCGTAGAACGATATTGTCCACTATGGTTGTTCCTTATGGCAAAATTAATTTAGAGAAGGAATTTGCTGATTTTGAAGGAACTTCAGAAGCCAGATGTGAGGCAATGAAGCAGTTTTTCTCTAAGCAATTGGATATGGTAGAGAATTGGATTTTTGACCAATTGCCAGAGGAATGGGAAATTATTGGCTCAGGTAGTGTATTCCGCAACATCGGCGTAATTGCTAGAAAAGCAAAGAAATATCCTCTAGATTTAGAGCACAATTTTGTAATGTCGAAGGAAGACTTAGATAAGGTATATAATGCAATTAAGGGCGTAGATGTTGGTTCGACAAAATTAAAAGGATTGTCTGTTATTGACACAAAATATATTCAGGCTGGTACTGTTATTGCTGAGGCTATATTTGATAGAATTAACAAGACAGATATGTATATTTGTAAATATGGATTTGAATATGGTGTATTATTTAACTATGTATTGCCATTAACTATAGAAAAACCTATAACTGATAATATCGGATATTCTTTGCAGGCCATAACTGAGGCATATGACAACAAAGAAGATGTATTCTCTCAAGTATATAACTTAAGTATAATTCTGTTCAAACAATTAAAAGTTATTCACAAACTTCCTAGGTCATATATTAAGGTTCTAAGAGTAGCAAGTTATTTGTCAGAATGTGGAAGACGAATTAATGGTATTGAGAATATCAAGTCATCATTTAATGTTGTACTTAATAGTGATTTGTTTGGTCTGACCCATAGTGAAATATTGCTTGCAGCATTTGTATTAAAACTGCGTGATCCTGATAATTTCAATTTGGCAGAATGGGTTAAGTACAAAGATTTGATTAATGACGAAGATTTGGCTGCAGTTAAGAAATTAGCAATCATTGTAAGGTTAGCAGAATGTCTTGATGTTACAGGCAAGGCTTCAATTACCGATATCAATTGTGATATTTTGGGTGATAGCGTAATTGTCAAAACTATATGTACAGATGACGCTAGACTAGAGATAAAATACGCTATGCTTCTAGCAAGTGAATTTAAGAAAATATTTGGTAAAAATCTTGAAATTCTTTAATAATTATCAATAATCTAACTTTAGTAGCATTTTAGTAGGGAGATATATGTGTCTATAGAATTGCTTAATCATTGATATTAATTTTTAATTTGACATTATTTTTATGGATTTTTGATTTCCTAAATAATTCGCGACTATAGATTGATTTGTTAAAATTATAATAATAATTAAGACTTCCATACTCAACATAAGTTGTAGTGGGGGTCTTATTTTTCAATAATAAATATTTAACAAATAGTATGCACCGAATTATAAAAGTAGCAAAAAGTATAAATTGTCATACATAAATTATTTAATACAATTTTTATTTCGACAAAACTAGACCTAATGCAATGACTGGCTTGTTCTAGTTATATATATTATTCTCATACAATTAATTAGATAATTAATTATATTGGAGGAATTATATGGAACGAACCAAATCTGCAAGACAGTCAAATGCAATATTAGAAATTGTAAAGGGTGTAGTGTTTGCTATACTAATATCTATGATTTTGATTATTGTATTGGCAGTAATTATTAGATTTACTAATATACCGGACAAGGCTATTATGCCAATTAATCAAATAGTTAAAGTGATTAGTATATTTTTGGGAACGCTAATTGCGCTAAAGGGTAGTAGTAAAGGCTTAATAAAAGGGTTAATTATAGGGGCATTATTTTCAATTTTGTCTTATTTTATATTTTCTATTCTTAGCAAAACGCTTACAGTGGGTGTTACTACAATTACAGACCTATTATTTAGTAGTATTATAGGTATGCTGTCTGGCCTCATAGTTGTTAACGTTACTAAGAAATAATAATTATTATTGGAATTAGAGACAGGTAACTTCGAAATTGAGGTAATCGTAATTTTGAGCCCAAACAATACATTTAGCATACTTTTGGTGGCGAGCAGGTTACATAATCTACTTATTATTAGTATATTGTCGATAATATATCTAAAAATTATTTTGCTGTCGGCTTATTAGCATATAAGTTAAATTATTCATTTTGCGAATCATAGAAATTATATAAGACATCTAATATTATTAAAAACAATAAAAAGGCGTAGTGATTTATTATACTATGCCTTTTTGCTTTATTTTGTAAAATTTATTATTATAGTTGTTTATATTTTTAGAATATCAGTATTTGGTGGAATATACTATATTAATGCAAAATACACTATTTTTTATATACAAATAATTTGTTATAGAATATTTTGTAGTGTAAAGCCCATATTGCAAGAATTTTTTTCTGTGATTCCACGCAAGACTTCAACTTCTGCAATTGCATTATCATAATCATTATTCTTAGTATATGCCAATAGTCTATTAAGACTATCAGTAACGGCGCTTAAATCCTTGTGGTTAAACATTAAGCACAACCACCATTCTTTACTAGCCCAATATTCATCTATTTCGTCTAATTTAGGGTATAATACCGTTATATCATTTTTATTTAATTCATATTCTTGATAAATTTTGTTCACTTCATCATCTACATAATTAATAATATTGCTTACAGTAATTGCTTCGAATGTCGCTAGCATAATCAGTAATGCAGCGATTATTGCTACTGTTAGTTGTTTTTTCATTATTACCAATCTCCCTTTTTACCGCTATCAAAACTAACAAAACTACTATTATATTTCTGAGCATAAATTTTACCATCGGAATTAATGGTCATAAGCAATATATCCTTAATACTTTTGAAGCCGTATGGTTTTAATTGCGTGATAATAAATATCTCGTCGATATTGGCACGCTTAATATTTTCTAAGTTAATTTTGCCTTCCGAAGCTACAATAATAGGAAGACTACTATTGTCTACAGTTATTTTCATCGCATTTGCGGTTAGTGGTGCGTATTGTGCACGAGGCAATACTGACATCATCCCATTGGTCTGTATAATTACATATAACAATTCTTCTAGGTTGAAGTAGCCTTGATTACGAAGACCCTCTTGCAAGTCATTAAAAGTCATATTGCATAATTTTAGATTTGTATAATTTATGCCATCTGGGTCAACTAGTATAACTGGCTTACCATTTAATACTTTTCTAGCCCAATCAGACTTTTGCTCCAAGAATGTAAATATAAAATGAATACAAACCAGTGTAAACAGTGGGATAATTCCGTGTGCTAGCGGTAGTGCAGTCTCAGCCATAGGCACAGTTGCTAAATCTGCAATAATTAATGTAATTACAAATTCATAAGGTTGCATTTGTCCAATTTGTCGTTTTCCCATGATACGCAAAAGGAATAGCACCAAAATATAAATAATAATACTTCTTAAAATCAATGTATATGTCATATGTAGATTATTGTCTATTAGGATTAATTATATACATTTACGTTTATATTGTTTTCATATTACTATTGATTATTTTTATGTTGTTGTGTTTGAAGATATTGCACTTGTAATTTAATTTATTTGATGTTTGTTTGATTTATTATAATAAATAATTTTTAACAAAATTATCAAATCTATAGTAATTAATATTGGAGTAAATAATTATTGTATAGACTAATTGAAACTAAAATTAAGCTTGTTTTTTCTTTTTTGAAAATTTAGAAAATTTAGTTGTGATATACTCATATTCTATTAAGCCGAAAGCGATTGCAAGTGATATATATGATATCACTCCTATAGCACCAGACACTATTATATTTATAAATAGTGGAGCTATGCTACCTATAAGATTGGATAAATATTTTACAAGATAATATACAGATACTGTTAGGAAAATTGAAGAGATAAGTAGTGTGATTATATGATAGTTGCCCTTTGTAATAGATTTAATCTTAATCATATTTAGTATAGAAACTATTGAACTGCTGACACCAAGTGCCCATATCACAGACTCTACACCCATATATTTTGGCAAAATATATATACTTGCTAACAAAAAGACACTACTTGCAATATAGTAACGAAACGATGATTTCTCGTATCCCATTGAATTAATAATTGTAGTTGTTAATTGACTTATACCCATAGGCAACATTACCCAACTTGCGGTTTTGAGCAATATACCTGCATCTGCATTATTAAATAAAAATTTGCAAATTGGTTCACCAAGGGCCATAAATATAGGAATACACATACATGTTAGAACAATAGTAAATTTGTATGAAGAAGATACTTGTTTGAATATCTTTTCATTTTCTTTGCACTCATATAATGTTGTTATTTGTGGGATCAGTGCTGTAGATAGTGATCCTATTATAGTGCCTGGGATACTTAGTAGTGGTAGGACCATACCCGTAGCTATTCCTAGTAATGACAATGCCATACTAGAAGACATTCCATATTTTGTTAGTCTAAGTGGCAATACTATTGCTATTACTGGCATAAGTAGTGTAGACAAGACTTTTACTAGCGTAATTGGTGTACTCTTTTTTATTAGTGGTTTTAATATAATTTTTTGGGTACTTAATTTTCCACCTTTGCGAAAGTATATAATAATTCCTATTATAGTACTAATAATAGATGCAACGCATATAGCAATAGTTGGAGCATAAATTATTGATATACTTTTGCAAAGAATATAAACACCGATGCACACTAATACTCTTAGAATTTGTTCTATTAGTTCTACTAAGTTAAGTTCTAGATAATATTCTCTACCAAATAAATATGATTTGAATGGAGTATAGATAGCACAAAATATAATAGCCGGGATTAGAGAAATTAATAATAAGTAACTATCTAGACTGGTCATTATTCTAGCGAATAATCCTCGACTTAAGAAAATAAATGCAGACAAACCCAATCCTACAATAATACATAAAATAAGACTAGAAAACATAAGGCTGTCATTACATTTATTGTCTTTGTTGCAATAGTTAATTGATACAAATCTCGCTATTGTTATGGATATTCCGCTGCAGAGTATAGTGACAAATACACCGAACAAACTAAGTGTAATATTATATATTCCTAACATTTCGGTTGTAAGAATTCTCGACAAAAATATTTTATATAAGAATCCTACGCTTCTTGTTATAACGCTAAATATAGTAATAACCATTACTGATTTGACTAAAGATTTGATGATATCACCTCTATTATATTGATTAAAAATGTTTATTTACTTAAATAATATATTAAATAATATCTTGCATTAGAACTCATTATATTTGACTTACTAGCATACAATATAACAGTTGCTATTTTGTTTTGCTAAAAAAATTATCGGATAAGACTGGGGAAACAATTACAATAATTGAATTTACTATTCTCAAATTTATACAAAGAATATAAACAAATTATTAGGTCAAATTAAAACGCAATAATACAATTTATAGTTTAATTATGAATATATTATGCTATTTAATATTATAGTCTGTGAGATAAGAACTCAATAATAATGATTAGTGTATTTGTGGTATAGAGGCATCAAATATAGATGTCACTAATTAATAGTGTTTTGCAATTAGCAGACTGAGGTGCAAGCAATTTTGTGGCAATTCGAATATATTATAATTTGTAATTATGGGGGAGGGCAGATGTATAGAATAAATCTTGACTACAAGACAAATCCAAAAATAATGAAAAACGGAAAGAAAGTGGAGTGTATATACAATCAATTAGATGGAGAGATTGTGTATGAGAGTGAAAATAACGGCGTATATCATATCCTAAATGCTCGTAAAGATCATATTAAGGTCCTTAATAGTAAAGATAAGTTGGATGAATTATTGGCTAAAGGCTATAATGTCTGCGAGAAAGATATGAGCGTCAATAATGTTGTTATTGCACCAGCACCATTAGGGAGATTATATACAGTCAAACCTGCTGACACATTAGATAGTATTGCAAACGATTTTGAAATATCCAAAAATATGATAATAAAACTAAACAATTTGAAAACTGATAAATTATTTATTGGCCAAAAATTGCATATTGAATAAAATATATTTGACAATATTTAAGAATAGGAATAAAATTAAAATGTTGATTTAGTATCAATTTGTTGATATTATCATTCAGTAAATAGGGCATATTGCCATAAAATAGTATCATAGTAAGGAAATAACTATATGGTAGACATAGTAGAAGTAAAAAGCAAGAAACAACAGAAGTTGTTTGTAAATTTTCAATTAGAGTTGTATAAGGATTGTCCATATTTTGTCCCACCAATGATTGCAGACGAGTTGGCAATTTTTAACAAAAAGAAAAATGCTAATTATGAAAATTGCGAAGCAGTATTCTATCTTGCGTACAAGGATAATGTACTTGCAGGCAGAGTAGCAGCCATATTGCAACACGCCTATAATGATAAGACTGGCAAGAAGATTGTTAGATTTTCTCGTATAGATTTTATTGATGATTTTGAGGTATCAAAGGCTTTGATAGCGGCTGTAGAGAATTGGGCAAAATCAAAAGGGATGACACATGTACATGGTCCTCTTGGATTTAATGATTTGGAGAGAGAGGGTCTGCTTATCGATGGTTTTGACCAGATGTCATGTTTTGAGGAAAACTATTATTATAGTTATTACAAAGACCATTTTGACAAATTGGGCTATATTAAAGATGTTGATTGGATTGAATATAAAATCTATGTCCCTGATCATATTGATGAGCGAACAACTCGCTTAGTTAATAAAATATCTGAAAAGTATGGGTTTAGAGAGGTTAAGATTAAAAGTTTAAGATCTATTGTTAAAAAATACAAAGATCAAATTTTTGACTTACTTAACAGATGTTATGACAAACTATATGGTGTGGTGCCTATTAATAAGAGGTTAGAGGAACAATTTGCTTCACAATTTATTATGGCGATTAATCCTAGATACTTGTGCCTTGTTATTAATAAGGAAGATAAATTAATAGGTTTTGGGCTTGCATTTCCTAGTTTGGCGGAAGCAATGCGAAAATCTAAAGGAAAGATTATTACTCCACACATTTTCAAATTACTTCACGACCTAAAACATCCCAAAGTTGTAGACCTAGCACTATTTGCTGTAGATGAAGAATATCGTACTAAGGGTGTTACAGCGTTTATCTTTAACAAAATTCTTAATAATTTTATTGAAGATAAAGTAGTTTATCTAGAGTCATTGCTGCAACTAGAAGATAATATAGCAATTCAAAATCAATTTGATGATTTTAAGAGAGAATTTCATAAACGTAGAAGATGCTATATCAAAGATTTGACTGCATCAAACAAACCTGCTAAGAAACCTACTACAAAGAGTAAAACAAGCAAGAAATCAATAAAGTCTTCAAATGCTAAGAAAACTACAAAAAAATCAGTAGATAAGCCTGTAAAATCGACTAAAACTACAAACGCATATACTCGTAAATCTACCCCAAAAACAACCAAATCTGATTCAAAGAAATAATTGAGTTGATTATATATTTGTATAGTGATATAGACTATGCTAAATCTAAGAGAGTATGAAGTATCATACTCTCTATTTTGTACTAATTAATCATTACATAATTAAGTGTTCCTAGTAAATGCAAGCGACAATTGCGGGTTCGTTTGTCTTTTACTTCCGATAACACTAATTATATAGACATATCTAATAATTTACTTGCATCTGCACATTCTATTACTACAGAGGTTACATATATGGCAAGTTGTAAAAGTGTTAGAATTTGGCTATTTGTAGTGTTATCGATTTTGATAACAACTTTTTTATTGGCTCTTCCATTTGATATTTTATTATTGCCTAATGTAGTAACTTTGACCGATCAGGAATTTCAGCATCTAGTAAAGTCTGGTAATTTTTGTTTTGACCCAGAATATACTGTTTGTTATACTGATTCTGAGGAGCAAGAAGTAACAGAATATGCCGTAAAGTATAAACTTTTTGATATATTTACAATAAAAAAATTAAAGGTTAACGTAGTCAATAATCGAGTATTTGTAGGCGGTAAATCTTTGGGATTTAGTGTCAATACTAATGGAGTAATTGTTGTTGGAAGTAATTATATTATTACAAATTATGGCAAAGTTAATCCAATTGCATTTAGCGATATCAAAGTGGGTGATATAATTGTAGAGTTATCTGGTCGCAAAATTCTTTCAATTAGTGATATTATGGATATTTTATCCGATTATACTATTGACGAACCACTGGAAGTAAAATATATTAGAGATGGTAGGGAGGGTATAACATATATTACGCCTGCTTTTGACGCACAGACCCTAAGTTACAAACTGGGCTTGTGGCTAAAAGAAGATGCAATGGGCGTAGGGACTCTGACCTATGTGGATTCTGACTCAAAATTTGGCGCATTAGGACATGCAATTAGCCTGGACTCGTCTGGTACGCCTCTAGACATTTCGGGTGGTAAAATATATGACTCTAAAGTAATTGGTGTAAAAATTGGTTCTCAGGGACATGCGGGGCAATTGCTAGGTTATTTCAATCCCACAGATACCCAAGTAGGAGAAATTAATGCAAACACTTGCAATGGAGTGTTTGGAGAGGTAGATAACCTATTAGAATATGCAAGTGATATGCAAGAAATAGTAATAGGTGGTAGAGCAACGGTTAGGCCAGGTAACGCAAAAATATTGTCCTGTATTGATGGGAAAACCGTCAAAGCATATGACATAGAAATAATCAAAACTAATTATCAATCTAGATCTAATGACAAAAGTATGGTAATTAGGGTGACTGACGAAGATTTGCTTAATAGAACTGGTGGAATTGTGCAAGGGATGAGCGGCAGTCCTATTATACAAGATGGCAAATTAGTAGGTGCGGTTACTCATGTATTTGTTAATGATGCATCCAAAGGGTTTGGGTTATATATAGATTGGATGCTATAATATATTAATTCTACATTTTTGAAAATAAATCAAAAAATATGTTGACAATGGCGGCTGCAAGTGTTAATATCTATATGTTTGAAAAAGTAGAAGTTCACTTCTCACCCTGCAGAGCCCCTTGGCATCTAGTAGTGGTTTATTAAAAAACATTCTTTTGGTTTTTTTAATAAAATGAGTAAGTGGGCTATTAAGTCCACTTTTTTAATTTGTATTGGAGGTACACGGTTATTAAAAATTTACTTATTAATGAGCAAATTAATGCTAAGACGGTTAGACTGATTGGGTCTGACGGTTCGCAATTGGGGGTCGTAAGCATAGAGGAGGCCCTTCACCAAGCGGAAATGGACGAATTAGACTTAGTACTTATTTCGCCAGATGCAAATCCACCTGTTTGTCGTGTTATGGACTATGGTAAGCATAAGTTCGATATGATGAAAAAGGAAAAGGAAGCAAAGAAAAAACAAAAAGTCGCTGAAGTAAAAGGTATGCAGTTGAGTATGAATATTGCAGATAATGACCTTGCGTTTAAGGCTAAGAATGTAAGGAAATTTTTAGAAGCAGGCGACAAAGTAAAGGTTAGTCTAAGGATGTTCGGTAGACAATTGGCAAATCCTCAAATGGGAATGCCAATTATGGAGAAGTTCTATGAAATGTTGCAAGACGTATGTATTATGACCAACAAACCAGAAATTAATGGTAGACAAATTATAATGATACTGGCACCTATTAATACTAAGAAATAATTTTTCAATTAATTAAATTTACTTAAAAAGGAGAAAAAAAGAATGCCTAAGCAAAAAACACATTCAGGCGCTAAAAAGAGATTTACTCTTAAGAAGTCTGGAGTAATCAAGAGAAACAAACAGAACAGGAGACACATCTTGACAAAGAAGTCTCAAGACAGAAAACGAGGACTTAGAAAGGCAACTTATGTATCTAAGGCTGACTCTAAGAACGTAAAAGGACTATTAGTTGGTTAAAAAATTAACCAAGTAAAAGAGGAGGAATAGATAATGAGAATTAAAAGAGCTGTTAATGCATTAAAGAAGAGAAGAAAAGTATTAAAATCTGCCAAAGGTTATTGGGGCGCTCGTAGCAAATTATACAGAGTTGCTAATCAAGCAGTTATGAAGAGTGGTCAATATGCTTATACTGGCCGTAGATTGAAGAAAAGAGACTTCCGTCAATTATGGATTGCCAGAATTAATGCTGGTTGCAGAATGAATGATATGTCTTATAGTCAATTTATGCATGGTCTAAAGATTGCTAATATTAATCTTAACCGTAAGGTTTTAGCTGATTTGGCCGCTACTGACGAGAAGGCTTTTGCAGAGTTAGTAGCTACTGCTAAGGCTGCATTGAAGAATGCGTAAGTAACAAGCAACAATGACAACATATAATTTGTTATATGTTGTTTTTTGTATTAATTATAGCAATATATTTGTTCAATAATAGTTATCTAAAGATGTTTGAGAAATATAATTTATTATACAAGTAAGTGTTTTATTTGGATAAGTACATCATATATTAATTATTGCAGTTAATTATTCGCATTCAACAATATGTCATAATCTAGATAATCTATCCTAAGGAGTATAAATGTTAGAAAGTAAGGATAATAAGTTAATCAAACTTGCTAAAGCAGTCCAGACTAGAAAATATTCAGAACA
This sequence comes from uncultured Clostridia bacterium, assembly GCA_945921465.1. GTDB lineage: Bacteria > Bacillota > Clostridia > Christensenellales > UBA1242 > UBA11490. The sequence continues at coordinate 51,779 of CAMEKS010000002.1, forward strand.
AGAGAAGTTGGCTTTTGTCGAGAGCCCTAAGATTATAAATGAATTAATTAATTGCGGATTTGTAATTAAGTATCTATTTGTTACTAATGAAGCGAGAGAGAAATACAGTAACATCTGTGATAGAGTATCTAATGTCAATTGTATTAGTAATTTCCTTGCTAAAAATATTAAGGATACTGAGACATCCACTAATATTTTTGCCCTTGTGGATATATCCAATATGCCCAAAACAATTGGTGCTGCCAACGATAAATGGCTGATACTTGATAATATACAAGATCCTAATAATATGGGTGCTATTATAAGATCGGCGGTTGCTTTTGGCTATACTAATATAATTAATATTGATAGTACATATATTTATTCACCCAAAGTTACTAGATGTAGTATGGGTTATAATTATAAAGTTAATATTAAATCTATGGACTATAATTCTACAATTGCATGGGCAAAATCAAATAACATAGAATTAATAACTTGTGATATGAATGGAAAGAATATAAAAAATAGTAGACCTACTAGTAATAAATTTGCTATAATTATAGGTAATGAGGGCAATGGTGTGTCTAATTGTCTTCGAGAAGCTGCTGATAATTGTGTAAGTATACCTATGCTTAATGGTGTAGAGAGCCTTAATGCAAGTGTATCGGCTAGTATAGTAATGTTTAATTTGGTTAAATAAAAAAGGAAGTGAAATAATAAAATGTCAGGTCATAATAAATGGAGCACCATTAAGCACACCAAGGCTAAAAATGATGCTGCTAATGCAAAGGTATTTACTAAGATTGGTAGGGAAATAATTGTTGCCGTTAAATTGGGCGGTGGAGATCCTAACTCAAACCCAAGATTAAAAAATTTGATTCAAAAAGCAAAGGCTGCTAATATGCCAGGTGAAAATATCACAAGGGTTATTAAGAAAGCCTCTGGCGAATTGGGTGCAGTTAACTATGAGGCTATTACATACGAGGGTTATGGCCCAGCTGGCAGTGCAATAATTGTTAGATGTCTAACTGATAATAAGAATAGAACTGCATCAGATGTTCGTCATTATTTTGATAAATTTGGTGGAAGTTTAGGTTCTACTGGTTGTGTATCTTATTTGTTTACTAAGAAAGGTGTAATCATTGTTGCCAAGGGTAAAGGTATAACTGATGACGATATGATGATGTTTGCTCTTGATGCAGGTGCTGATGATGTAGAGATTATGGATGATTGTTTCCAGATTTACACAGCACCCGAATCGCTTGACCAGGTCAAAGATAGTTTGGTTGGCAACGGAATAGAAATTGAGCAAGCAGAAGTGGATATGATTCCTTCTAATTATGTTTCAATACCAGAAGATAAAATTGGTAGTTTTGGTAAATTGATAGAAGCATTAGAAGATAATGATGATGTACAAGAAGTATTCCATAATGTTGACAATTATAATTCTGATGAAGAAGAATAATATTGATAGACTGAGACGGATATACGAATATAGTAAATCAGAACTATCTTATGCTAATTCAATATATTGATTTAGTTTTATTTATAAATATCAAAGATTATAAAAATATTATCAAAATTTAATTAAATTGGAATTATTGAAGGCAAATTATTATTTGCCTTTTTCCAAATATGAGGAGAGCGAATAATGAAAAATAATTGTGTTCCTATTACTTTGGTAACGGGGTATCTCGGAAGTGGTAAAACTACTTTGCTTAATAACATATTGAAGAATAAAAAAGGATATAAAATTGCTGTCATAGTTAATGATATTGGAGAAATTAATATCGATGCTACGCTAATTGAAAAAGGCGGTGTTGTTAATAAAAAGGAAGAAAGTCTAGTAGCACTACAAAATGGTTGTATATGCTGTACTTTGAAAAAAGACTTAATAGAACAAATTGCAGAAATTATTAAACAACAGAAATTTGACCATATTGTAATTGAGGCAAGCGGAATATGTGAGCCTATTCCTATCGCTCAAACATTAGAATTCTTGCACGATAATTTGCTACAATTATTTCATAGAGAAGTATGTAAGTTAGATGCAGTTGTGTCCGTGGTAGATGCGATTAGAATGGTCAAGGAATTTGGCTGTGGTGATGAATTAACCAAAGAAGATATTGACGAAGAAGATATAGAGAATTTAGTTATTCAGCAAATTGAATTTTGTGACATCTTAGTATTAAATAAAGTAAGTGATGTATCAGAAGAAGAATTAAATAAGTTAAAAGCAGTAATTAGAAAATTACAGCCTACAGCCAAGATAATTGAATGTGATTACAGCAATGTCGATATTGATCAAATATTGGATACTAATAGTTTTGATTTTGAAAAAGCATTAACTTCTGCTGGGTGGATACAAGAGTTAGAAAAAGATATTGACGAAGAAGATGAACATCATATACATCACGACGAAGAAGATGATGAGCATGATCATCATGAACATCATCAAGACGAAGATCATAGTCATCATCATCACGAACATCATCATGATCACGAGGGTGGAGAGGTTGAAGAATATGGAATAGGAACATATGTATATTACAGACGCAAGCCATTCGATAGATTGGCATTTGATGATTTTTGTGCCAAAAATTTTGGTAGAATGATAATAAGGACAAAAGGTATAGTATACTTTACTGATGATACTGATATGTCATATTTGTATGAGCAAGCAGGAACATCAAAAAGTTTGTCTGAGAATGGACCTTGGTACGCAGTAATGCTAACTGAGGATGAACGTAATCAATTACTTGCCACTGACGAAACATTCCGCAAAGATTGGGATGAGGAATATGGCGACAGGATGATTAGATTGGTATTTATTGGACAGAATCTTGACAAAGAATTAATCAAAAGAGAATTGGACAAAGCATAAAAAATAAGGCAGTCTGACTAGTGTAGAATGATACATTAAATCAGACTGTCTTTTTTTAAGTATATTAAGGAATAAAATTACTATTATAATATAAGAAAGTATTTACAATTTTAACTCAAAAAAGAATTTGTAATAGTAATGCATAAAATAAAACTAATTTATTAGTTATAATCAAATATACTAATAGCAGCAGACACCAATATATTTTTTAGTTTACTTATTTTAACATCGAATGTATTAATTTAATACTTAAGGGTACACTTGTCTTTAATAATATTGTTGATTAATTGTTAATAACTATCTGGTCATATAATTATATTGATGTGGTTGAATAAATATTAATTATTGGCATCATCCCTCATATATGTGGTAATTATATACAAGTATATGACAATAACATATAATGATATGACAAATAATAAATAATTAGAATATTAGCAAAATTGCAGCTATTTTATAATTTGCGATAGTTGACTAATATTGTAGTAATTCTTTTGCTATAATTTTTGCACCGTTAAAATCTTTACAATTTTGCATATTTGTTTTGTATTTTGTTTTATTTTTCAAAGTTGCATTTATTGTTTTTAATAAAATTTCTGGAGTAGTTTTAGTCTGGTCTAGACTAATTGCATATCCTTTATTCTGAAATATTTCTGCATTAATTATCTGATCGCCTCTAGACTCTGATTTTGGTAGGGGGATTAATATCATAGGAGTTTTGGTTGCTAATATTTCGAATATTGTATTACTGCCTGCGCGGCTAATTATTATGTCTGCTGTTTTGAAATAATCAGAAATATTTTCAACATATTCTAATTGAAAATAATTTTTGTATTTAACATCCTTTTTATTTCCTTTTCCAACCAAGTTTATAACATTGAAATCTGTCAATTTGGGCAGGGTTTCTATAATTAAATTGTTTAGTGCTTTAGCTCCAAGGCTTCCACCAGCAACAAGTATCGTTGGTTTACTTGAGTTTGGTAATATATTTATTTTAGAATAAGATGTTGTCAAAAATTCTGGTCTTACTGGAGACCCAGAAAACTTTCCTTTTTTCTCATATCCATGCATTGCTTCTCGAAAACTGAAATACATTGTTTTACATTTTCGATAAATAATTTTATTTGCCAGTCCTATGCTAGAGTCGCTCTCGTGTGCAATTATAGGAATATGCAAACTTGATGCAGCTAATACTACTGGTACTGCGACAAATCCTCCCTTAGAGAATACAACATCTGGTTTTAATTTTTTTAATATGTCTTTTGCTTGTTTTATTGCTTTTATTAATTTGAATGGAATTAACAAATTTTTCAAAGTTAACCTTCGAATTAATTTGACGGTATCTATTTCGTAATAATCTATATTTGATTGTTTTTTGATTATATTTTTTTCTATTCCATTGTGACTACCTATGTAACATATTTTATCAAAGTGTTTTTCTATATCTGGAATTATAGCAATATTTGGCATAACATGTCCTGCTGTGCCTCCACCTGTTAATACTATTGTTTTCATATATTCTCCTTGCAATTTTTTAATAATTCTTGATAAATAAATTCATATATTTACATTCCTTTAATGATATTCTATGCATTAGTATTGTAATTATTACTATACATATTATTTTGCAAAATTTATCGCAAATTGGGGTAAAATTGTTTTGGAAATATTGATTAATTTGATAAAATTTTATTTGGTTATATATTTTATTAAGAGGTGAAGGATTAATGGCAAGTACATACAAGAGTTCTAATATCGTGGTACTGGAAGGTTTGGATGCCGTTAGATTAAGGCCAGGTATGTATATTGGAACTACTGGGAGTAAAGGATTGCACCATATCTTGTGGGAGATTGTAGACAACTCGATAGATGAGATATCTAATGGATATGGTCACAAAGTAATTGTAACGATGAATGTAGATGGATCGGTATCTGTAGAAGATGATGGCAGAGGTATACCAGTAGACAAACATCCAACAATGAATATGAGTGGTGTCGAAGTAGTATTTACGCAACTTCATGCTGGGGGCAAATTTAACAATGACAACTACAAATATTCGGGTGGTTTGCACGGAGTTGGCGCCAGTGTAACAAATGCTCTGTCTGAATGGCTTAATGTGGTCGTGTGGAAAGATGGATACGAGTACACTATGGATTTTAAGACTATTAAGAAGTCAAATGGCAAGTATGCTGGTGGCGTACCACAAGGGCCATTGAAGAGAGTCTGTACCACTAGCAAAACTGGAACTAAGGTAACATTTAAGCCTGATGCTAAAATATTTGAAACTGTTCAATTCGAGTATGATATTATAGCAAAGAGATTAAAGGAATTGGCTTTTCTTAATCAAGGGATTGAATTAGTGTTGGTGGATAATTCTTATAGTGAGGAAGAGACACATCGAGAGGTTACTTATAAGTACAATAATGGCCTGATTGACTTTATGAAATACCTTAACAAAGAGAAAACTACACTCTACAAAGAGCCAATTTATTTTGCCGATTCTAGTGATTTGGTAACGATAGAATGTGCTATTCATTATACTGATGGATATGCTGAGAATGTATTTAGTTATGTTAATAATATCCCTACTAGTGAGGGTGGCACACATGAGACTGGTTTTAGATCTGGATTTACTAGGTCTATTAATGAACTTGGAAGGAAATTCGGTATCATCAAAGAAAAAGAGTCTAACTTGACTGGTGATGACTTCAAAGAGGGCTTGGCAGTTGTATTATCTATTAAGATGAAGAGCGTGCAATTTGAGGGACAAACTAAGAGCAAATTAGGCAATCCTGAGGCAAAAACTGAAGTTGATAGTCTGGTATATAAAAATATTATGCATTATGGCAATGAGAAAAATAGCAAAGATGTTATTGCCGCTATTATTGCCAAAGCAAGACTGGCCCAAAAAGCAAGAGAGGCCGCAAAAAAGGCCAAAGATTTAACCAGGCAAGCTCATAGTGTAGACAAGTATAGCTTGGTTGGTAAATTGGCTAGTTGCTCTGGCAGAAACCCATTGCTTAACGAAGTATTTATTGTTGAGGGCGATAGTGCGGGTGGTAGTGCAAAACAAGCTAGAGATAGAAGATTTCAGGCAATTTTGCCACTACGTGGGAAACCACTTAATGTAGAGAAAAAACGTCTTAATCAGATTTTAGACAATGAGGAAATAAGAACAATAATTAGTGCTTTGGGTACGGGTATTGGCGATACATTTAACATTAACAACCTAAAGTATAACAAAGTAATAATTTTGGCAGATGCCGATCAAGATGGTGCTCATATAAGGTCTATATTGGTAACATTCTTCTATAGATATATGAAAGAACTAATATTGGACGGGCATGTATTTATAGGCATTGCGCCTCTATACAAAATAACTAAACGCAATGAGACCAAATACATTTATACTGATGACGATTATGTCAAAGCGACAAAAGGTTCTGCGTCATATACTGTGCAGCGTTTCAAAGGCTTGGGCGAGATGAATGCTGAACAATTGTGGGAGACCACTATGGATCCTGAACATAGAGTTCTGGTTCAAGTTACCTTAGATGATGTTGCTGAGGCTGAAAAAATGATAAATACTCTCATGGGTGACAATATTGAGGCAAGGAAGAAATATATAATAGAAAATGCCAATTTTAATAAAGTATCAGTATTCGAAAAGGATAAAAAATAATTATGCCAAAGAAAACAGATAGTAAGAAAATAGATATTACCGAAATTTCAAATAATCAAGATCTAGAGGTTGCTGCTAAATCAAATACAGAGTCAAAAACAAAGCGTACAAAAAATCCTACTGTTGATGAAGTAAGTTCTAATTCAGTTGCTTCTAATGGGGGTAGTGAGGAATATATAACTAAGCCTATTGATGTGGTTATTCACGAGAGTATGTTACCTTATAGTGAGCATGTAATTATGGATAGAGCTTTGCCTAGAGTAGAAGATGGATTGAAGCCTGTTCAGCGTAGAGTATTATATAGTATGCTAGAAGTAGGTGTGTTACCAGATAGACCTTATCGAAAATCAGCACGTATAGTGGGAGACTGTATGGGTAGATATCACCCTCATGGAGACTCTAGTATATACGAGACAATGGTACGTATGGCACAACCATTTAATATGGGCGAGATATTGGTAGATGGTCATGGCAATTACGGAAGTGTTGACGGCGATGGTGCTGCTGCAATGCGTTATACCGAAGCACGACTTACTCCATTATCACTCGAACTTTTGCGTGATATTGACAAAGATACTGTTAGTTGGAGTCTTAACTTCGATGATTCTTGCAAAGAACCAGATATGTTGCCTGGTAGATTCCCTAATCTATTAGTTAATGGCAGTATGGGTATTGCAGTAGGATTGGCTACAAATATCCCAACCCATAACTTAAAAGAATGTTGCGAAGCGGTATGTGCATATATAGACAACAAGAATATCACATTAAAACAATTAATGAAAGTAATCCCTGGTCCAGATTTTCCTACAGGTGCATATATTCTTAAATCTAGCGAACTAGAACAAGTATATGCTTCTGGCAAAGGCAAAATTGTAATAAGGTCAAAATTCCATATCGAAAATGCAGATGGAGATAAGAAGAATATTGTCTTTACAGAAATACCTTATCAGGTAAATAAGGCAACATTATTGCAAAAAATAGCATCGCTAAAGGAAGCTGATGAGAAAGGTGATTTGTCTTATATACAAGATATAGTAGATGAATCTGATCGTAACGGAACTCGAGCAGTAATAAAATTGAAAAAAGATGCAAAAGTTCAAAATATACTTAATATTCTATTCAAACAAACCAATCTAGAAACTACATTCAATGCAAATATTGTAGCAATTGCGGATGGCAAGCCAAAGCAATTAAGCCTAATAGAAATATTGCAATATTATGTAGATTATCAGCAAAAAATCATTTATAACAGAACAAAATTTGATCTAGAGGCTTGTCTGAAAAAGGAACATATATTAGAAGGTCTACTGATAGCAATAAAAAATATTGATGAAGTAGTTAAAATAATTAAAACCAGCAAAAATGTAACTGATGCCAAGATTAATTTAATGCAAAAATTTACGCTGACTGATGTTCAGGCACAGGCTATATTAGATATGCGTTTGGCTAGACTTACTAGTCTAGAGGTTGATAAATTAGTTACAGAACTAAAGAGATTGAAAGATCTAATTGCTAGATATACTGCTATTCTTAAGAGTCCGGCTTTGCAGTTGAAGATAGTTAAACAAGAGATTATGGAAATTGCTAAGAAATATGGATCTCCTAGAAAGACCGAGTTTATTGCTGCAGAAGAATTTAATATAGTAGAGACAAATGGAAGTTCGGCAATACAAGAAGAATTAAATATTATATCTACTCCGCTAGGAACTATTAAGAGTGTTAATAAGAAAAGTTATAATATGGCAACAAAAGAGTTGGGTAGCAATCCGACAATTGCTGAAATTCCAGAAAACAATATTTTGTTAAGTAATTCTAGTACTCTAGGCATATTTACTAATGTCGGTAATTATATTCAACTAAAAGTATCTAACATTAATCAATGTAAATTCAAAGACAAAGGTGCCTATGTTAGTTCTTATGTCAAGAATGTATCCAACAAAGAGAAAGTTGTGTCTTTGTTCGAATTTAATGAAAGCAATTCTGACCAGAAACTGGTATTTGTTACTAGAAAAGGTATGGTCAAGGTGTCTAAAGTATCGGAGTATATATGTGCAAAAAGCGTTGTTGCTGGTATTAAAATGAAAGATGATGATGAACTGATCGGCGTTGAATTAATGAAAACAGGCGCGGAACTTGGTGTATTTACCAAATCCGGAATTGGTATGATTGTTCCTATCCAGGATATCGCATCGTCTGGTCGAGTAAGTATGGGTGTAAAAGCAATTTCTTTATCCAAGGACGATAGTGTAATTGGCTCTATGCAGTTAACCGAAGAGGATGCTGTGTGTCTATTTACTAATAACGGAATAATGCGAACAGTAAAGTATAAGTATATCCCTAAATCTCTAAGAAACAAAAAGGGTAGCCGACTAATCACTGTTAAGAATGGTGTGCCAAGCCTAGTGTACGCTAGTTTGCTATTGCCTAATATCGATTATGTTTTAGAGCAGAAAGATGGAAAATTATCAATGATTAAGAACAAAGATATTGCTGTTGTAAAACCAACAGAAAAAGTTGCTCCGTTGAAATATGTTAAAGATTCTAATCCAGTAATCAATGTATATAAGTATACATTATAAATAGGTATTTTACTTAAATATAGCAAATTTTTGTCTATTGTTCGAGAATTATAAAAAAATATATTAATTAAAAAGAATTTGTATTAAGTGTTAAGATAATTATATATATTGATATAGAAATAATAAATTTACTCTGCTTAAGTAGAAATGAACTTTTGATTAGATTACTATCTTATATTTAATATCAATAAAAATAATCATACCTCTAAGGGATTAAGGTATGATTATTTTTGTTAAAAATATTGTAAAGTATTGCCAAATAATAAAAAATAATTTATTATATTTTGCTAGTAATTGTTTCTTATAAAAGAATATATGTGTTACAATATAATAAGAGGTATTATATATGGAAAAACCATTGGTAGCGATAGTGGGTAGGCCTAATGTAGGTAAAAGTACACTATTTAATAGATTGTGCGGCAAAAGAATAAGTATTGTAGAAGATATGCCTGGTGTGACTAGGGATAGAATATATGGAGACGCAACATGGTGCGGCTATGCTTTTTCTTTGGTTGATACTGGCGGATTGGATATATTAAACAAGTCTAGTTTTCAACAAAATATAACTAGGCAAGCAGAAATTGCTGTTGATCTGGCAGATGTTGTCATTTTGGTTGTCGATGGCAAAGAAGGGTTGGTTCCGGCAGACTATGATGCCGTTAATTTTCTAAGGAAATATAATGTTCCAGTTGTTCTATGTGTTAACAAATTAGATAATTATGATGAGCAAAAATTGTATGAATTTTATAATCTAGGTATGGGAGAGCCAGTGGGTGTGTCGTCTGTACAAGGTATGGGTATTGGCGATTTGCTTGATGAGGTTGTGTCTAGATTCAAGTATAAATATAGCGAAGAAGCTGATAAGGATAAGATTAAGATAGCTATAGTGGGCAAGCCAAACGCAGGTAAATCTAGTTTGCTTAATAAGCTGGTAGGCGAGGAACGTGTAATGGTGTCGGATGTTGCAGGAACTACAAGAGATGCAATTGATACTCCATTCCGATATAATAACAAAGATTATATGCTAATAGATACCGCGGGTATTAGGCGTAAACGTGCGATTGAACCGGAAAGTGTAGAACTATATAGTATTCTTAGATCATTTGAATCAATTAAACGTGCTGATGTGGTTATAATAGTAGTGGATTCTAGCGAGGGTTTAAGTGAGCAAGATGTTAGAATAGCGGGGTATGTTCACGAGGCGGGTAAGCCAAGTATAATATTGATGAATAAGTGGGATCTGATAGACAAAGATACTCAGACTATGGTTGAATTTAATAAAAAATTGGCTGAGGATTTGAAATTTATGGATTATTATATTCCGCTATACGTTTCTACTCTTACTGGACAACGTATTAACAAAATTATGGAGACGGTAGAGCGAGTGTATAACAATGCACATAATCGAATTGGTACAAGCGTTCTTAATGAAATTTTACAGTCTGCGATTTTGGTTAATGAGCCACCAGCAAGGTCTGGTAGACGATGCAAAATATATTATATTACTCAGGCTGAAGTTGCTCCACCTACATTTGTTGTATTCTGCAATGATGCGAAATTGATGCATTTTTCTTATGTAAGATATCTAGAGAATTGTATTAGGAAGAGTGTAGATTATTCTGGTACTCCGATTCGATTAATTATTAAGAGTAAGGTAGATAAAGATGATAACAATAATTAAGTTTATTCTTCTAGTTATTGCAGGCTATTTGCTTGGCAGTCTAAGTGTAGCTAGAATTATAACAAAACACAAAGATAGCGATATTACGTCAAAAGGTAGCGGCAATCCCGGCACTATGAATATGTTACGTAACTATGGGGCTAAATTAGGTTTTCTTACTTTGTTCTGTGATGCATTAAAGGCTGCAATTCCTGCTCTGATTGGTAATTTTTTGCTATTTCCTGGTGATCCCAGTATGTCTTGTATTGCACTATATGTAGGTGGACTAAGTGCTGTATTGGGTCATATGTTTCCAATTTTTTATGGGTTTAAGGGTGGCAAAGGTATTGCCTGCACTGTTGGTGTATTTACAGTCGCTAATCCATTATTATCTCTAATAATTTTTGTGGCCGATTTTATATTCTTTTATTTTATTAAAATTGGCAGCCTGGCAAGTATGATTTATATAATTTTATTTGCCATAATTAATAACTTCTTGACTACTGTAGACAATATGTTTGTCGCAATGATAATTATGTGGGTTATTGTTATTTTGGATGTTTTGGCACACAAAAGTAATTTTATTAGGCTATTCGCTAATGAGGAAAGGCTTACTTCTTTTAAGGAAGGGGTGCAAAAAGACTTAGACAGAATACAAGAGCGCAAATTAGAGAAATTGGGCGAGTTGGAAGAAAAAGAAGCATCTTTGGCAGAGATATATGAAGAGAAGTTGGTTAAGAATGAGAATAAGATTAATCAACAATTGGAGAAAGATACTATTCGTGTATCTAAACAAAAAGAACGATTGCAACATAAATATGCTAAGATTATAGAAGAAAAAAAGACTCATTCTAATGAAATTATTGAGGGTATGCAGGCTAGAATAGAAGAAAAGAAACAAAAAGAGACTAAGAAGGCTAGCAAAGCTGCTAGTAGAACTGCCAGAACTAAGTCTTCTAAGTCTAAAAGTTCTAATTCGTTAACTCTAAGGAAAAAGAATAACAATACTTCGAAATCAAAATCAAATACTAAATCGACCAAGAACTATAATAAAAAAATTCTAAATAACACAACGAATATTACTGAATAAAAATATATCAAATAACGGCTTTAATTAGCCGTTTTTGATTATATGAGGAGACTATATACAATGACAAAAATAATAGTATGTTCTGATTCTCATGGCAAAAAAGACAGAATTAATAGACTGGCAAAAGAATATGACTATAACTATTTTTTCTTTCTAGGTGATGGGATGAGTGATATTGGCGATTGGGACTTGTTAGATAATGTTGAGTGTGTTAGAGGCAATTGTGACTATTTTAGTACTGAACAATATGATAGAATATTAGAAATAGAAGACAAACGAGTGCTGCTAACACATGGCAATAATTATGGAGTTAAAGGCGGAATTGGGGCTTTGGCAAAATATGCAAAGGCTAACAAAATTGACATAGCCTTATTTGGTCATACACATCGATTTACGAAAGAGGAAGTAGATGGTGTAATGCTATTTAATCCGGGTTCTGTCAAGAACGGCTCTGCGGCAATTTTAACAATAGATAAGAGTGGTGTTAATTTTGAACAAATTGTAGCTGATTAAGATATAAGATATTTTCAGATTATAAGACTTAAATAATTAATTTGGAGAATACTCGTTCTCAAATTCTAATTATTAAGGATTCTAATCCATATTATCGGAAGTTTTGTCTGAATGCACACGAAGCAAAGCGAGTGTATATTCAAGCAA
>CAMEKS010000003.1 GCA_945921465.1 uncultured Clostridia bacterium
CCGTTTCTGTATTTGCTGGCAATGAGAATAGTCCTAGAGATGAAGAAACTTATAACCGTTGGAAAGAATTGGGGATACCAGAAAGAAATATTTATTATCTTGGCAAGAAAGAGAATGGCAAGGAGAATAACTGGTGGGAACTAGGCGAAGTAGGTCCTTGTGGCCCAGATAGCGAGATGTTCTATATTACTGACAAAAAGCCATGTGGGCCAAACTGTTCGCCTGCATGTGACTGTGGCAGATTTCTAGAGATTTGGAATGATGTATTTATGGGCTTTGTTAGACGTAGCGAAGGTGCGCCAATTGAGCCATTGAAGAACAAAAATGTAGATACAGGCTTAGGACTAGAACGAACCGTGTGTGTGCTTAATGGTTATAAGAGTGTATACGAGGTAGATAGTCTAAAACCTGCAATTGAGATATTAGAGGCTCTTAGTGGCAAGGAATACGGCAAATCTGAGGAAGATGACAAAGCAATGCGCGTTATTGCCGATCACTTAAGGACAACTACTATGGTTATAGGTGACGAGGTATCTACTACACCTTCTAATATAGGTAGGGGATATGTGCTTCGCAGATTAATTAGACGTAGCATTAACTTTGCTAGAAGATTGGGCATCGATCCATTTAAGTTAGAGCAAGTAGTTGATTTTTACCTAGATTTCTTCCAAGATTCTTATACTTGCTTGGCCAAGAATAGAGAGTTGGTTAAGAGTGAATTTGTTAAAGAAGTTAAGAAATTTAATAACACTATTGCCCAAGGATTGAAAGAATTTGATAAAGCGATTAGTGATATGACAGATGTGACCATTAATGGTGCAGTAGCATTCAGACTATACGATACGTTTGGTTTCCCTGTAGAATTAACTTGCGAGTTGGCTGCCGAGAAAGGTCTAAAAGTTAATATGGATGAATACAACGAGTGTTATAGGGCGCATCAAGAGAAGAGCCGAACTAGCAGTGCAGGTGTATTTAAGGGTGGCTTGGCAGGGACCGATTATGGCTATGCCAAGTATCATACTGCTACACACTTATTGCTTGCAGCACTTAGAAAATATTTGGGAGATGGCGTATATCAGAGAGGTAGTAATATTACACTAGAGCGTATGAGATTTGACTTCAGTTTTGATAGAAAATTAACGCCAGAAGAATTATTACAGATAGAGAATGAGGTTAATACTCACATCCAGGAAGCAATTCCTGTTGTTTGCGAAGAGATGAGCTTAGCTGATGCTAAGAAGAGCGGCGCTATGGGAATATTTGATAACAAATATGGTGACAAAGTAACTGTATATACTATAGGTAATGTATCTAAAGAAATTTGCGGAGGACCACATGCCCAAAATACAAAAGATTTGGGATATTTTAAGATAACTAAGGAAGAGAGCAGTAGTTCGGGTGTAAGACGTATCAAGGCGATATTGACAGATTAATATCAATAGTTATGCGGGAATTAGTAATTTCTCATAACTTGTGGATTATTATAAGTAAAGGGATATATTAGGTCGCCTGTTATAGAACAAATAAGATAAACAAAAAGGCAACTAGTATAAACCATAGATATCAAGGAAAAAAGAAAAATGATAGACAAGACTATAATAGAGAATCAAATACAGATTAATAGACTACTGGGTATGGAGTATGATTTTGTAATTGCTCAACTATGTGTACTTAATAACAAGCCATATCAAGATATGAAGAAAGAATTAGATAGGTTGATAGAATTTGGTGTGTATTCAGTGGATAACAACATATTGGGCAAGGCAAAAACGACAGTAAAATCTGGTAATGAAAATAGCAGTATTGGTGTAACAGATGAGATGCTAGCAGACGCTTATGAGATGCTGAAGCGTAAAGATCGCAAATCCAGAGCCAAAGTCAATAGGGTTGAGGGTACTATAGATATGACTCGAAGTGGATACGCATTTTTGGTGCCATTAGACAAAAATATAGAAGATATATTTATTGCTGAAAAAGATCTAAAAGGTGCTAATAATAACGATGTGGTAATTGCAGAATATCGCAACGCAGTCGGCAAAAGGAAAGAGGGCAAGGTAATACATATTTTGCAGCGAGGACAAGAACGAATAGTAGGTAAGATTGCTATTAATAAGAATTGCGCATATGTTAGTCCCGATGATGTTAAGTTTGGCAACGACATCTATATTCCTCTTAATAAGACCAAAGGCGCCAACCAAGGTGATAAGGTATTTGTTAAGATAACCAAGTACTATGCAAACCCAAAACAATGCCCAGACGGCGAGGTTATTGAGGTATTGGGGGCTCCTGACAAGATAGAGACAATGATATTAGGAGTTATGCGTAATTATGATTTGTATGAGGATTTTCCTACCAAGGTCAAAGACATTGCGAGATCAATACCACAAGTGCTAGATGTAACCAAATATCCTAAGAGATTGGATTTAAGAGACAAAATTTGTTTTACAATAGATGGTGAAGATAGTAGAGATTTGGATGATGCAGTTTCTTTGCATATTAACAACAAAGGCAACAGGGTTCTTGGTGTACATATAGCCGATGTAGGAGAGTATGTTAGACTCAATTCAGATTTAGACAAAGAAGCATTTAAGCGTGGCACTAGTGTGTATTTTCCTAACATAGTTCTACCAATGCTTCCTAGAGAGTTGTCTAATGGTATTTGTTCGCTAAATGAAATGCAGGACAGGTTGGCGCTGACTGTTTTTATAGAATACGATGACAATGCTAATGTACTAGATTATTCTATTCACGAGAGTATTATTAAATCTAAGAAGCGATTTACATACACAACAGTTCAAGCAATACTTGAAGGCAACGAAGATGTGTGCGATGCTAACAAAGATTTTGCTAAAATTGTACAAGATATGAATGTATTGGCACTACAGATTCGCAAAAATCGTGATAAGGCAGGCAATATAGAATTTAATATACCAGAGGTTCAAATCTATCTTAATGATTTGGGTGGTGTAGATCATATCGAGAAGCGAGAGTCTGACGATAGTCACAAATTAATAGAGGCTTTTATGGTGGCTGCTAATGAGGTGGTAGCAAAACACTATCAGACTCGCAAACTTCCTTTTGTATATCGAATTCACGAGACACCAGATCCTGAGAAGATGAACTCGTTCTTGTCTCTAATTAACAAATTTGGTGTGTCTACTAAGATCAATCCAGAGAAAGTACCGCCTAAGGAATTGCAGTTATTGCTTAATCAAGTCAAGGGCACTAATGCTGAATATGCGGTTAATAAAATTTGTTTGCGTAGTATGCAAAAAGCAAAATATAGTCCAGAGTGTCTAGGACATTATGGTTTGGCGTTAACATACTATACACACTTTACTTCTCCAATTCGTAGATATCCTGACCTTACAATTCATAGGATTATCAAGGCAGATTTAAGAGGTGAATTGGTGGGTAGTACATTGACAGAGGCCAAACGATTTGTTCAAGCAAGTTCACTTAATTCTTCTGCGAGAGAGGTGGTGGCAGAGAAAGCAGAGCGTGATGTAGATGATATATATAAGGCATATTATATGTCAGACAAGATTGGTGAGGTGTATGACGGTATTATCAGTTCCGTCACCAAGTTTGGTTGCTATGTAGCACTAGACAATACGGTAGAAGGATTGGTATCTTTGCATGATATTGATGATAATATGGAATATATAGAAGGAGACTATATGCTCCGATCTAATAACACTAGTATATATATTGGCAAAAAAGTTACGGTGCAAGTCATATCAGTCAATGTGGCAGAAGGTCAAGTAAATTTCAAGTTTGTATAGTAAATAGAGTTTAGTATTATGCAAAACACTAATAACACGCTAGAATTAGAGAATATTTTACTATTTCTAGCGTTTATTGTTAGTATGGTGGCAACTCACAATATATACAATCTGTCTGTTGCCTTAAGTTATGATATACTGAAAAATTAGTATGGTTAAATAAATATAACCTTTCAACTTATTAAACTTAATTTGTGCATAGTATGAGATATCAATGCGATGTCTATAGCACGATGAATATAAGTGTAATTATTACGAAATGCATTTAGTATTTTACACTAGATAATAATGGATATAATAAATACTATGGAAGAATTTGATTTGGTGTCGAAGTATCAGCCTACAGGTGATCAACCTCAGGCTATCAATAGCATTACCGAAGGTATTAAGGATGGCCTTAGATACCAGACTCTTTTGGGCGTTACTGGCAGCGGCAAAACATTTACTATGGCAAATATTATTAAAAATATCAATCGCCCAGTATTGGTTTTGGCACATAATAAGACATTAGCGGGGCAATTGTGTAATGAGTTTCGTGAATTTTTTCCTAATAATAGGGTAGAATACTTTGTTAGTTATTACGATTATTACCAGCCAGAGGCGTATGTAGTATCTTCGGATACATATATAGCCAAAGATATGAGTGTTAATGAAGAAATAGACAAGCTTCGCCATTCGGCGACGTGTTCACTATTCGAAAGGCGTGATGTAATAGTTGTTGCAAGTGTAAGTTGTATATATGGTCTAGGAAATCCAGAGACTTATTCGTCGATGTGCCTATCTCTAAGAGAGGGGCAGAAGATAGACAAATCTGATATAATAAAGCAATTAATCAAGTTGCAATATCAGCGTAATGATATTGATTTTAAGCGTGCTACTTTTAGATCAAAAGGCGATACACTAGATATAATTCCACCAAATAAAACAGAGGTAGCGATTAGAATATCGTTTTGGGGTGACGAGATAGAAGAAATATCTGAGATTGATGTGTTAACGGGCAAAAAAAATAGTACTCTTAAGCACTTGTATTTGTTGCCGGCTACCCATTATGCTATTGGCAATGAAGCCAATCTAGATGCTATACTAGATGAGATTAGACACGACTGTTTGGTTAGAGTGAAAGAGTTCGAGGATGCAGGCAAGTTGATAGAAGCTCAACGCATCAAAGAGCGTGTGTATTATGATTTAGAGATGATTAAAGAAGTGGGTTATTGCAGTGGGATAGAGAACTATTCTAGATATTTCGATGGGCGCAAGGCGGGTGAGCCACCCTATACATTACTCGATTATTTTCCGAAAGACTTTGTGTTGTTTGTGGATGAGAGTCATATCACTTTGCCACAAGTAAGGGGTATGTTCCGTGGTGATTATATGCGCAAGACCAGTTTGATTGATTACGGGTTCAGGTTGCCATCGGCATATGATAACAGACCACTTAATTTTGAAGAGTTTGAGAAGAGGATAGGACAAGCAGTATTCGTATCCGCCACTCCAGGTGAATATGAACTGAACAATAGTGACAATGTGGCCGAGCAGATTATTAGGCCAACAGGTCTATTAGATCCTGAGATATTTATCAGACCTATTGAGGGGCAGGTTGATAATCTGATAGGCGAAATTAATAATACTATCAACAACGACGGCAGGGTATTAGTAACTACGCTAACCAAGAAGATGGCGGAGAATTTGACTTCTTACTTAACTGACAAGGGCATTAAGGTCAGATATCTTCATTCCGATATAGATACATTAGAGCGTATGGAAATTATTAATTCGCTTAGAGCCAAAGAGTTTGACGTACTAATAGGTATTAATTTGCTTAGAGAGGGAATAGATATACCAGAAGTTAAATTAGTCGCTATACTAGATGCCGACAAAGAGGGATTCCTTAGGAGTGATTGGGCATTAATACAGACTATTGGTCGAGCCAGCCGTAATAGCGAATCCAAAGTAATATTATATGCAGATGTTATGACTAAATCTATAACCAAAGCGGTGGAAGAGACTAAACGACGCCGTAGTATTCAGATGAAGTATAATTCAGAGCATGGTATTATACCCAAGACTATAATTAAACCGATTAAGAATACGTTAGAAATAACCAAGAAAGCAAGTAGTAAAAAGAAAATTAAAATGTCCAAATCCGAGGCTCTGCACGAAATTGAAACTTTACGTGTTCAGATGAAGATTGTTGCTGATGAGTTTGATTTCGAAACAGCAATAAAATTGCGAGATCGTATCAAAGAACTTGAGAAATATACCAACAAATAAATAGGAGTCAAAATGCTAGAAAATATAGTTATTCGAGGAGCAAGGCAAAATAATTTGAAGAATATTAACTTGACCATTCCTCGTAACAAATTAGTGGTTTTTACAGGGGTTAGTGGTAGTGGCAAGAGTACTTTGGCTTTTGACACTATTTTTGCAGAGGGGCAGCGTAGATATATGGAGAGTCTATCCAGTTATGCAAGGCAATTCTTGGGGCAAATGGAGAAACCGGATGTGGATAGTATCGACGGATTGTCGCCTAGTATTGCTATAGATCAGAAGTCGACATCGCACAATCCTCGTAGTACTGTAGGAACAGTGACCGAAATCTATGACTATATGCGTCTATTATTTGCACATATTGGCGTGCCATATTGTCCGAATTGCAAAACTAAGATAACATCTTCATCCATAGACGTAATTGTGGATAATATAATGCAATTGCCCTTGGGTACTAAGATAATGATTGAAGCACCTGTGTACAAGGGTAAGAAAGGTACTTTTGCCAACGAGTTAGGTGTGTTTAAGAAAGATGGCTATCAGCGTGTAAGGATAGATGGCGAAGTTAGAGATTTGGACGAAGAAATATTACTGGAGAAAAATCTAAAGCATAATATCTCTGTGATTGTAGACAGATTGATTATCAAGGAAGATATGACTAAGCGTTTGACCGAATCTGTTGAGATTGCGATGAAATTAACTGATGGCATTGTTGAGGTTACTGGTGACGGTATAGACGATGTATACAATAGCAAATTAGCTTGCTCGACTTGCGGATATTCTATAGGCGAAATCAGTCCTAGGATATTTAGTTTTAATAATCCATTTGGCGCTTGTCCTGACTGCTTGGGGTTGGGCTATAAACAAGTTGTCGACATTGACAAGTTAATCAAGGCACCAAATGTTAGTGTGCTAGAGGGGGCTGTTGGCTTGAGTTGGGTGTTTGAACCTAGTTTGGTCAATTCGTTTTACAAAGCAGTTTGCGACAAGTTTGGCATAGAATATAGCACAGCGTACAAAGATTTGCCTAAGGATGTAAAGAACACATTGCTATATGGCACAAATGGTGAAAAAATCCCAAGTTATTTGCCTTGGCTAAAACGTAACGGAATGTGTGCATTTGAAGGTTTTGTCCCATTGCTAGAAAAACGATATAGAGAGTCCACCAGCGACTTTATGAAGTCAGAAATTGGAAAATTAATGTTAGATATGCAATGTCCTACCTGCAAAGGTAAGAGATTGAAGCCAGAAGTATTAAATATTCTAATTAACGGTAAGAGTATTGCCGACTTGTGTAACTATCCGATAGATAAATTATATGAATTTATGGATGGATTAAATCTTAACAAAACACAATCTTCTATTGCAGCTCCAATATTAAAAGAGATCAAGGCAAGATTACGATTTTTACTTAATGTTGGGTTAGATTATCTAGAATTGTCTAGATATTCTAATACTTTGTCTGGAGGCGAGTCACAACGTATCAGATTGGCGACCCAGATAGGTAGTGGCTTGACTGGAGTAATATATATTCTAGACGAGCCTAGTATAGGCCTGCACCAACGAGATAATGAGAAACTACTCTCGACTTTGCAAAACCTACGGGATATAGGCAATACAGTTATAGTGGTCGAACATGACGAGGATACTATGAGGATGGCTGACTACCTGGTTGACGTGGGTCCATATGCTGGTGTTAATGGTGGCAAAATTGTAGCAGAAGGCAGTGTGCAAGATTTAATTAATTCACCAGACAGTATCACAGGAAAATACTTGAGCGGAGAATGGAAGATAGATGTCCCAACTACTAGGAATGAACCAAAGAATGGGTTTATCAAAATTATCGGAGCTAAACAAAACAACTTAAAGAATATTGATGTAGAGATTCCTATAGGGGTGATTACAGCTGTAACTGGTGTTAGCGGTAGCGGAAAGAGTAGCCTAGTTAATGAGATACTATATCCTGCGTTTAACAATTATGTTAATAATAGCAATTTGCCAGAAGGCAAGTATAAGAAGATTGTTGGGCTGGACGCTTTTGACAAAGTAATTAATATTGACCAGAGCCCAATTGGTAGGACTCCTCGTAGCAATCCAGCCACATACACTAATGTATTCACTGATATTAGAGATTTGTTTGCAAAGACTCAAGATGCCAAAGAACGCGGTTATTCAGCAGGTAGATTTTCTTTTAATATCGCTGGAGGTAGATGCGAAGCCTGCGGTGGTGCCGGTATTAATAAGATAGAGATGTTCTTTATGCCAGATGTCTACGTCCCTTGCGAAGTTTGCCGTGGCAAGCGATATAATAGAGAGACATTAGAGGTAAAATACAAGGGAAAGAATATATATAATGTACTAGATATGAGCATAGATGAAGCTAATAAATTTTTTGAGACTATTCCTAGGATCAAAAACAAATTACAGACACTGGTAGATGTAGGGCTAGGATATATTAAGTTAGGACAGCCAGCAACCGAACTTAGTGGAGGTGAGGCGCAGCGTGTAAAATTGGCGACCGAATTGAGTCGGAAAGGTACTGGCAAAAGCCTATATATACTAGACGAACCAACCACTGGCTTGCACTTCTACGATGTAGACAAATTAATAAAAATCCTTAGAAGATTGGCAGATGGTGGCAACACTATAGTTGTTATAGAGCACAATCTAGATGTTATTAAGTCTGCAGATTATATTATTGACCTCGGACCAGAAGGTGGTGTTAATGGTGGTGAAGTGGTTGTGGCTGGTACAATAGATGAAGTTAAGAAATCTGGCAAGGGCTATACTAGCAAGTATTTATAATTTTTAATGATTGTATATAACAAATCATTATAATACTATGCAAAATTAAAAAATTAGTCTAAATAAACGAATTTTTTAGAGTCTAAGTATTTTGAATTAACTGAGTAATTAACATTGATGTTAATGATAATATTTTTGTTTGATTGCAATAGCAAGATTGTGTATGATTTTAATTGAATTACTATTTAGGATATATTTAATAGTGTTAAATCAATAAGACAACATTATATTTATCATTTAATATGAATTAACTATAGCAAAAAACTGAAAATAAAAATACACATAATATAATTTGTCAAAAGCGAATAAATTGTATAAAATAATACTAGGTAAGAATATGAACAATAGAGTAAAGATAATTATTTCAATATTATCTGCTATAATAATATTAGCCATTGCTGGTATTAGTGTATTTTTGGTGCTTACTGCCGTCAGTACTACTATTACATCTAATAATGTAGTGGTTAGTTATTACGGCGGTGATTTAGCTGTTGATGTTAAGATTACTGCAGAGTATTATGACGCAACTTTTAGTATTGATGGATCATCTGTTCACAAAGTTGTTGAGACTAAGGCGGAATTTAGCATTAGCCCTTACGCAACTGGAGACAATTTGACCAAATCTATTGATATAGGCAATATAGATTTTGAGAAATACGGAGTTTCTTCAGAATACTATACCTTGATTTTTGTATTTACAGTAGACCCTTATATTACGAAGTCAAGTTATAGCGTTACTTTTGCTTATCAGGACACTGGAGACCTAGATAGTAATGTTTATTTGAGCAATTCTGCTAAATTTACAGGTTATTCAGGGAGTATTCTTAACGCTGGTAGTTTTTCTGGGTATATTAAGAGTGGTGCAACCGCTTGGTCAGGTAGTAAAACAACTACGACTTCGTCTTTTAATAGTGGGGCTAGTAATTATAGACAATTGACTTATACCTTGAATATTAGGCCTCACTCGGATACGGCCAACTCGTCTATGTCTGGTAATTTTCTGATTAGTTTTTCCAAAAAGGCGTAATAATTAAGTACAATAATAAATAATTGCCAACAGATTATAATTTGTTGGCTTATTTTGTTTGCTATGATGGTATGGCGATACTGGATGATTATGATTAAGCAGTGCAAATTGGTGAGTATCGCTGCAATAATAGATATTGTAAAATGTTAAATTATAATTTGTGG
Source organism: uncultured Clostridia bacterium (assembly GCA_945921465.1). Taxonomy (GTDB): domain Bacteria; phylum Bacillota; class Clostridia; order Christensenellales; family UBA1242; genus UBA11490. Next base: position 10,050 of record CAMEKS010000003.1, read on the forward strand.
CAAAATTACAAAATGTTAGTATATAAGCCAAAAATCATTGTATAATATGCTAGTCTATGATATAATCTAAGAGGTATTTGAGGAGATATGACGATGGTATTTGATAATGACAATATGGACGAGAAATTAACTCTGTTATTCATATTAGAGCAAATGGAAATCCCGCTAACCCAGAATAATATTCTTGATATAATTACCCGTAATCAATGGCTTAATTATATGGAATGTATTGATATACTTAATCAGTTATTAGAAACTAATTTTATTTACAAAGTAGATGAAGACAAAGTAAGTAGTCCTGACGAGGTTAAGTATGCAATTACTTATTCTGGTAGAGAATGCCTTAGCCATTTCTATACTCACATTAAGCTAAGCCTAAGAGAGGATATAATTAATTTCGCTAAAGAGAATGGTATTAAGTTTAAGCGAAGTCAAGAGTATCTAAGCGAATATACTAAAAACGAGGATGGTTCGTACAAAGTGACTTTGCGCATCAAGGAGCCTATGGTTAATCTGCCTTTGCTAGAGATTAATATTAAGGCACCTAGTAAGAGTGCTGCAATTAGTGCTTGTAATAAATGGAGTGACAAGGCGCCAAATGTATTTGAATTTTTATATGATAATATTGTTGATAACTAAAATTAGTTAACGATTACAAAAATAAATATTCTTAGTGTAATCTAATTATAATAGATGAAATAAGTTTTTAATTAATGAATTATTATTAGTCAATATGTACTACCTTGCCAATTAATGTGTAGCAATAATATTGACAACATAAATGATAGGAGAGAATATGGGTATAGTATACAGAACAACAGGTACTTGTTCTAGAAGTATTGATTTTGAAGTAGATAGCAATAACAAAGTCCATAATGTGCGATTTGCTGGTGGATGTATGGGTAATACTCAAGGTGTGTCAAAACTAGTTGAAGGTATGGATGTGGACGAAGTGATATCTCGACTGAAAGGAGTGCAATGTCGCAACAACACTTCTTGTCCTGATCAGCTAGCACGAGCGTTAGAGGAATATAAGGATAAGAAATAATTATCATCATATTTGATATAATTCTTTGTTCTATTGTTATATTTTAACTTCCAACAATAATTAATAAGGAGTAATAGTTTGCAAAATTTTACTGAATTAGAGAAAAGTAAAATAATAGAGTGTCTAGACATTATAGACGAGTTGATTGCTGGTAAATTCATTTTGTTTGATGTTAAAGCATCAAAATTACTGAAGTGTATTGCATCTAGTGAATACTTGTATGGGTTGTTTGCAAAATGCTTAATGGATTATGAATTCACCAAAGACATACGTCTGGGCGAAGAGTATAGGCGTTTGCAAGGCAGATTTAAGGTGCCGGATGATGATAATCTGTTGGCATTTGTATTTTGCCTATGTCTAGAAGTCAACAATGGCAAATTTAATTTGCAAAACTTTGTAGACAATAATTTCTTTAGCCCAAGTGGCTATAATTATAGTTATCTCAATTTCGCTAGAGAGTTGCTGATCCCATTCAAGTCGACCTTAATGCGTTATTTGGGAGTAGAAGAGAGTAGTAATATTACAGAAGGGAAAGGGGAACAATTGACTATGGATATAGATAACACGAACAACAATAATGATAACAAAATTTTATTTGCAAACTTACTTTTTTCAATTAACGAGTTGCACGCTAAGGTACTAGAAGACAAGAAAATTCGTCAAGATGTTAAGGACGAAGAATATATTGTGACAATGGGATTGATAGAGGCTGTAAGGTTAGAGAATATCAAGATTATCAATGCTCTAATTATCCCATTAGAATATATTTTGGGCAAACAGAAGTCTGTAAAAGACGAATATAACGAAGTCAAAAATTGTATGCTTGCTATATATGAAAATTATAGAAAATAGTAATAATTAAATAATTAATAAGATAATACTGCAAATGGTTATAGATAGTGTAGTTTGCAGTATTTTTTGTGCAAAATAGATTTTTAATTTTATCCCGAACTTATTAAGGTAGGTTAGAGCCTGTAAGAATATTGATAGCCCTCCAAAACTGATAATGCCTGTGCAAAGTAGTGCATTGGCATTAAAACTTAGTCCTATTTTGCTAATAACTAGTGAACCTTTTGTTATTTCTATCATTCCTTGTAATACTCCATTCATAATATCAGCATTGGTTCCAAATAATGTCTGTGCCACATTAATAATCGGTAGAAATATATTGTAATGACTGGCTAGTGATAATATCATATAACTAATTGCAATATAACCTCCAATAATTAATATTCCTCTAATGCTACTAAGCATACAATTCTCTAGAATATTAGGGGTATTAGAATGGTTTGCAGAGTACTTAACGATTGTTGGTTGATAGTATAATTTGCGCCAGAATATTCCATTAACAAGGCTACCCAAGAAGTGACTAATTGCAACAACTAATCCTAGTTTGTAGTCGCCGAACATTCCTATAGCCACAGTCCCTATAATAAATAATGGCCCACTAGTAGAAGAGAATGATGTAATTCTGCACGCCTCTCCATAGTTTATTATGCCATTTGTATATAATTCGCTAGTTATTTTTGCACCAACAGGATAGCCAGATAGTATGCTCATAACATACACATAACCTGCCACACCACCACAATTAAATAATTTTTTGGTTATTGGAGAAAATATAATACCTATAGATTGAGCTATACCGCTGCTATTTAGAATACTTGTTATAAATAATATTGGAAATAATGCAGGCATTACATACTTTGCCCATAGCAATATTCCGTCGAAAAAAGAAGTCATATTTAACTTGGGTGTTGCCAAAAACAGTGACATTATTAATAAAACAACAATTAGCTCAAAAACAATTAAAACATTTTTACTTTTATGTATTTTTATCATATAATATATGTATTGAATTGGGAGTAAAATTATGAGACCAAAGATTGCTTTAGTTTTGTCAGGCGGCGCTAGCCTTGGATTTGCTCATATTGGTGTGCTAGATGTATTATTAGAGAACGGAATAGAACCAGACATAATAGTTGGGTGTAGTATGGGTGCAATAGTAGGTGGTGCATACGCTGCAGGATTAACACCGAAAAATATGATGAAGTATGTTGGCAAGATGAGTTTACTTAAATTTGTTGATATCAATTTCAACAATACTGGTGTGTTTGGAGGTAGGCGAATTAATAGGCTATTGGGGCATATTTACGGTGAAGTTGAAGCAAAAGACGCTAAATGTAAATTTGCAACGATTGCCGTGGACATTGCTAAAGGTAAGCAGATTGTACTAGAAGAGGGGAAATTAGTAGACATTGTTAGAGCTAGTATGAATATCCCAGGACTATTGGTGCCAAAAGATATTGATGGACAGTTGCTAGTCGATGGCGGAGTTATGAATAATTATCCTGATGATGTGGCAGTAGAATTGGGTGCCGATATTGTGATAGGTGTGGATGTATTACGCAACTCTTATCCAGTTGGCAAGCCCAAAAATATGTTAATGACAGTATTTAATAGTATGCAAATATTGCAATTGCAATTATACAAATATAAGCCAAGTCATACCGATGTGTTATTAGCACCATCGCTTGGGGAATATACTCAAGATGATTTTAGTAAAGAGACTAGTAATCGGTTGATTCAAATTGGTAGAGATATTACTATTGATAATTTGTATCAAATCAAAAATGTAATTAAAAGTTGGAAGAAAAAACATGGAAGATAGGGAATTTGGTAGTGTATATTTGCCATTGGCAGAACGAATGAGACCTAGAACTCTGGACGAGTTCGTGGGGCAAGAGCACTTGATTTACAAAGATAGTTTTCTGGTTAGAGCCATTCGTTCTAGTATGCTAGGCAGTGTGATATTTTTTGGACCTCCGGGGACTGGCAAGACTACGCTATCCAAGCTTATAGCTAGTACATCTAACGGTATATTTCGCAGACTTAATGCAGTGTCATCGGGTGTGGCTGATGCTAAGAAGATTATAGAAGAAGCAAAGCAAAATCAACAGTTGTATGGCAAACGAACATATTTGTTACTAGACGAGTGTCACAGGTGGAGCAAAGCTCAATCGGATTCGGTTCTTGAAGCAATGGAAATGGGCTATATTACATTCATAGGCTCAACCACCGAGAATCCATATATCAGTATGACCAGTGCAATTGTTTCAAGATGTAGAGTATTTGAATTTAAGCCATTGAGTATTGCAAACATTAAGCAAGGCATATTGGCAGCATTGAACGATGCTGATAGGGGATATGGCAACTACAAATTGGATATAACCGAAGAAGCAATTGATTTTATCGCCAAAGAAAGTGTAGGAGATTTGAGGGCTGCTTATAATACCTTAGAATTGGCTGTTGGTAGTACCAGTGCAGACTCAGAAGGTGTAACACATATAGATATAGAGATTGCCAAACAGTGTGTTCAGAAAGGTACTCTTTCGTTATCAGAGAATGAGTCTTATGATGCACTTAGTGCTTTTTGCAAATCATTAAGGGGTAGTGATGCCGATGCAGCATTGTTTTATATGCAGAAATTGGTATTGTCGGGATACGACCCTAAGATATTAGCAAGACGTCTAGTTGCGCATGCCAGTGAGGATATAGGTATGGCTGATAGTAATGCTGTGCTAATGGCAATATCTGCATTAACTTCTTGCAAAGAATTGGGCTTGCCGGAATGTTTGTTGACATTGTCTCACGCTATCATCTATATATGTGAAGCAGAGAAGAGTAATTCGGTGCTTATTGCAATGGATAGGGCTAGAGAAGATGCAATTAATTATAAAAATGCTAAGGTGCCTAATCATCTAAAAAATCATCCAACAGGCTATTCTGACGGAACTGGTAAGTACAAATATCCACACGATTTTGGTGGTTATGTCAAGCAGCAATATTTGCCAACCGAAATCAAAAGTCATATTTACTACGAGCCAAAATCTAATGGTCGTGAGAAAAATTTAATTAGAAAGAAAATTAGGTAATAATCTAATTATTTTAATCTAAATATGTTTTGATATAATAATTTTATATTTATATAATCAATTATTACATATACATTATATTACTATAATATCGTTATTGCAGATATATCGGCCAAAATAATGTGGCAATTTTAACAAAGAATAGGTGCGCCAGATGAAAGAAAAATACATAGAAAAGACAAATGAAATAGATATAGTTGATACAAGTGATTTCAACATAGAACACATATTAGAATGTGGTCAAATATTCCGTTACAAAAAGACATATTTTGGCTATATCATATATGCTTTGGACCAAGAAATACAAGTTTATTGTCAGAAACCCCCAATCAAAATTTTTGCTGAAAATACAAATTTCATTAAAAATTACTTTGATTTATATAATAATTATGCTAATATAAAGTCAGATTTACAACAAAGTAATCTGATGAATGATGCCTTGTCTTATGGATATGGTATTCGGATACTTAATCAAGACCCTGTAGAAATGATTATTAGTTTTATTATTAGTGCTAATAATAATATTCCTAGGATTAAGAAAATAATAGAATCTTTGTGTGCTAAATGTGGCACTAATAAGGGCGATTATTTTGCTTTTCCGACAATTGCGCAGTTATCTGATTTGACAACAGAAGATTATCGAGCCATGGGTTGTGGTTATAGGAGCGAATATTTGGTTGACACGGTCAAGGCACTAGGTTCTTGGTTCGATGTAAGGTCTTGTTTTGATATGCCAACAACCGAGGCTAGAAAATATTTGATGCGTCTAAAAGGCGTAGGGCGTAAGGTGGCAGATTGTATCTTGTTATTTGCATATCACAAGACAGATGTGTTTCCTACCGATACATGGATTGTACAGTTGTATGAGGAATTGTATCACGAGACTAAGTCCGCTGCATTCATAAGTGATTATTTTACAAAAATATTTGGTGTAAATTCGGGATATGCACAACAATATCTGTATTTTGAGAAAATGAGGAGAAAAAAATGAATAACAGAAAAATTGCATTATTAGTAGATGTAGACAATGTAAAAATTGGTGGTGAGGCGTTTAACGAACTATATTCCAAATTGAACGATATCGGCGATGTAGTATATTGCAAATTCTATGGCTATAACGATAGAAAACACATCTATCTATCTGACGCTATTGCTCGATATGGTTATGAGACAGCACCTTTTATGAGGTACAAGAAGAGATATAGCCAACTTGATACTCGTATGATAGTAGATGCTATTAAGTTGAACTATACTAAGACTGAGATTGATACATATTGCATTATTGCTGGAGACGGAGACCTAATTCCTCTGCTAGTAGAATTGAAGAGTTGCGGAAGATTCTTGATCGACGTTAATACTCCATATCAAGAGCAAAACTATCATATGTTTGATGCTCATATCAAATTGACTAGTCTTAATGATAGTAATGTTGAGACATATGTGCCTAAGACTAAGAAGACAAAAGCGATCAAGACTATAGTTGCACCTATTTCTAATGAAACCAAGACTACTAAGGTAGTAGAGACCGAAGAAATTGAAGAAGTGTCTAGAAAATTGCACCAAGCTCAAGAGGCTAAGAGGGCAGAAGAAAAAGCCGCTGAAGAAGATGTAGATGTTAGTGCAGTTCTTAATGATATAGTAGCAAGATACAACGAACTAGATTTCTTAAGCAATGATGATATTGATAAGAAATTAGCATTAATTAAGGATATTGAGGTATTTGTTAATAAAGAGACTGCTAAGGGTGAAGGCTTGAAGTCTAGCAATCCAGATGTAAGACAAATATTTGTAGACCTTAAGAATATAGCTACAGATATGAAGAGCGCAATTGCTAATAATAACTAATTATTTTAATAACAAAAATACTCAACCAAATTTGAAGTGACCACTACTAAGTTTACTCCAATTAACGATTGAGTATTTTTTATTGACAATAATACTTATTACAATGCCAATCACACACAATAAATTTAGATAATTATTGATTATGATAATGCTAACTTTTTATAAATTTGTAGATAATTATTTTTTGATTATACTTGCTTTGTGCTACAATATATAAGGCGATTTAATGAATTTTTTATAAGAAAATAATTATATAATCGTCAACAAAGAGTAGCAAGCAAGATTGCTATTTTAATTCTAATTTTTCTAAACATAAGATATGTATAAGCGTTATTAGAAATATTATACATAACAAATATAAATGACAATTCTAATAATTATAATTATTAAATATTTTCTAATTATTGGCTTTACATATTTGATAAATTATTTCAGATTCAATAAATATTTTGCGATTAATTTTACATTTTCGCAATAATCAAGGAGCAAATATGAGTAAGACAACAGCATTAATAATATTAGACGGTTATGGATTTTCTACCAAAATAGTAGGGAATGCCGTAAGGAACGCACATACTCCATATATAGATTCTTTATTGCAACAATATCCAAATACACTTATCAATGCAAGTGGCGAGTATGTTGGTTTGCCTGCAGGGCAAATGGGCAATTCGGAGGTCGGGCATCTTAATATCGGTTCGGGAAGAATAGTATATCAAGATATTTCTCGCATTAGTAATGCTATCAAAGATGGCAGTTTTGATACTAATGAGGCATTTAATTCTGCAATAAATAATTGCAAGAAAAACAATAGTGCACTGCATATAATGGGACTGCTATCAGATGGCGGTGTTCATTCGGAGATAGAGCACTTGTTCAGTATTATAGAACTTGCGGCAAAATATAAATTACAAAAAGTTTATATTCACTGTTTTCTAGATGGTAGGGATGTGCCACCTACAAGTGCTGTGAAATATATTGCAGAATTGCAATCAAAAATTAACAGTGTAGGTGTAGGGCAAATTGCTACAGCAATAGGCAGATTCTACATTATGGATAGAGATAATCGATGGGAGCGAGTAGAACGCGGCTATAATATGTTGATGAATGCAATGGGCACTAAGGTCGATAACATTTCTGATGCCATTAGGGCATCTTATGACGCTGGTATAACCGACGAATTTGTGGAGCCAATAGTGCATAAGTCATATGAAGGTGTCAAAGCAAATGATTCAATTATTTTCTATAACTATAGGTCAGATAGAGCCAGAGAGATTACTAGGGCGGTCACATTCTCAACTTTTGACAAATTTGAGAGATTAGGCGGATATAGACCTGTTAAGTATATATGTATGACTCAATATGATGCAAGCTTCGACAATGTGGAAATTGCTTTTGGACCAAAAAAATTAGCCAATACATTGGGAGAATATCTTGCAAAACTTGGTAAAACACAAGCAAGGATTGCCGAAACTGAGAAATATGCACACGTCACTTTTTTCTTTAATGGTGGTGTAGAAGAACCTAATAGGGGTGAGCATAGATACTTAATTCCTTCACCTAAGGTAGCCACCTATGACTTAAAACCGGAAATGAGTGCCTACGAAGTAGCAGGTAAAGCGGTAGAAGTATTGGATGAGGGTGTAGATGTACTTATTCTAAACTTTGCTAATTGTGATATGGTGGGGCATACCGGTGTATTCCCAGCAGCTGTGAAGGCTGTTGAAACTGTTGATGAGTGTCTAAATAGGGTTGTGGATAAAGTGTTATCTCTTGGCGGCAACTTGATAGTAACTGCCGATCATGGCAATGCTGAACAAATGGTTTTTGAAGATGGTAGTATATGTACATCACACACAACTAATCCTGTTCCTCTAATTGTTGTAGGTGAACAATTTAAGAATAGTAAGTTAAAACAGGGCGGCAAATTAGCAGATATAGCCCCAACATTGTTGTATATGATGGATTTGCCTATACCTACCGAAATGGATGGAGATGTTCTAATCAAATAAACGAAAGTGATTATAAATATGTTTTTTTGCTAAGTATATGCATTTCAAATTACAGTAAAATATTATAATTAATAGTATTTAGATTGTAAGTAGATAAGTAAAGTAATTTATTACAAAGTATAATAAAGTTGTGTTACAAAAAGTCACGAAATGGCTATATTTCGTGACTTTTATATTATTTGCATAGTACTTTTTTTTTATTATTGCAGGTCTGAATTAAGAAACTTTTTGATATTAGTGAAGTTTTTATCTTGTAATTCTTCCAATTCTAATAATGTATTGTATAATTTTTCATCTACTTGCTTATAATCAAACTTGTCCTTGTAGCACTGTGATAATCCCATTACTGTGCCTATTAGTAATAATTGTGCAATTTTTCTTGTACTGTTGTCTGTCATTGTTGACATTTTGATAGATGTCCACAATTTTGCTTTTTCAAAAAAATTGTTGTCTTTGATTTCTAGATTATGTTCTTTAGCGTAATCTTCAACTTTATTTGATATCTTTTCGTATTCTAGGTATTCGCTACGTAGTTCTTTCAAGAGTTCTCTATTAGATATTTTATCCTCTATATCATGTATACTTTGCATTCCTACTTTTGCGTTTTGATAAATTGTATTAGCGAATTCCACAACTTTTTCTTCATTCATTATTGTTCCTCCATATTAATATTTTGTCTAATAGTAAATTATTTTATTCGTTACTAAGTTATTGATGTGTACGATAATATGACAAATTATGAAATATAGAATATATTTGACTAACGATATAATATTTTTAACTTGTAGTATTGTCATAATTTAACTATTTCGTGTTTAATTTGTTATTAATGATTTGGTTATTAAGACAAAAATATTAGTTTGTTTTAACATTTTGAGTGATGTGTAATACATATTGGTTGTATCACAGAAGTTGGCTTGTAAGTTAAATATAAGTTTTAAGTTATTGTGCAAAATAATTATTTTTTTTGAAAATTTAATTATTTTATAATTAACGTTAATAATACTATCCAAAAATGTAGAAAATAAAATCAGAGAGTTAATTAGTTGACAATAATCGACTTTACAATGTACAATTGGGATGTAATTATAGTGGAGGAGTATTGAATTGCAAGATACTAGAGCTAAATTAATAATATCAATATTATCTATTTGCATTGTTCTATCAGTTATCGCTTTTGGGATACTGGTTGTTTTTGCGTCACGTAATTATTTTTTAGAGGCCTCCTTTAGTACTATATATAATGCTGATGAGGTAGATATAAGTATTCTTACTTATGGCAAATACTATTCTGATATAAATAATCTAGATGACTGGAGTTATGTTCAAGTTAACAATAATGATACAGCAACAATTGTATTCAAAGATTACACTGATACTTTGACTAAGTCCGCTGATTTTGCTGCTGCTCCTATTACCGATGAGACAGGATTTGTAGAATACACATATGAGATTACTAATCTAAATACCAATATATCAGTTCAGGGTAGTTTTAGTTTTGCTAATTCACCACAAAACGTATCTAATGTTTATATTACTGCATACGATTCCTATAATAATCAAAAACGTGTTACTATTAACTATGACTCTGCAATATTTGTATCAGACGATATATCCAGCTGGTCTACTACTCGTGATACCAACTACAATAATGTTAGCCTATCTGACGGAGTATTGTTATTTAATTTCGATATTCCGGCAGGTGGGATAAGAATCTTTTATATCGCCATAGGCCTATATGACACTAGAGATGACGCTAGTTGTAGCGGAACATTTAATTTTACTTTTACAAAAATCTAAGTGGCTACATATTTTCACAATGTTAGTAAGTATTCGTTATAAAATTGATATGATTAATCTAGATAGAGTAAATCTTAACTAAATTTTTAATTAATTGAATTAATTTTCAGACTATAAACTTAAATATATCAAAACATTGGTGTTATTTAATTAGAACAATTAAATTATTAAGGGAGAAAATATTTGACAACCAAAAATAAAGTAATTATTTTAATATTATCAAGTGTTTTAGCTATACTATTGATTTGTATGAGCGTCTTTTTGGTTTTTACTGCAATGACTGCCAAGGCTAATTCTTCTTTTTCAATTACATTTACTTCTACTATACCAAATAATTTTAGCATAGAGTGGAGTGCTGTGGCAAACGGAAACTATATGTATTACGTAGTAGACGGTGTAGAATATAAATATTTTCAAATGAACGGCGATGTCGCTCATTATTTACCAGGGGCTGGAACAATACTTGGAAGAGGGAAATATAAGTATAGGCAAGGTATGACATCGAAGACTGTAACTTTATCTAATTCTAATATATATTCGGATTCTGATATATGGATAGGATTTGAAATTACTCCAGATCAGTTAACTCCTATTGATATATCTATGACTTTTAGTGATACGGGTACCAAGTTATTCAACAATGTGATTTTAGAAATTTATGAGATAGAAGGTGGAATAATCGACGATAGCTTTCGTGATACAGTAGACAACTCTTTAGGATATGCAAGTTATTCTTCTGATGGAACAGTAGGTTCTCAAAGCATTGTATGGAATACAACCTCACATCCACTTTTAAGTAATTTAGGTACTGAGGCTAGATCTGTTACTTTTACTACAAATAATTTTTCTTATACCAAAATTGGTGCTACAACTATAACATCAATTTATTTAAGAATTAAATCCAATGTTATTTCTGCAGTCAGTGACTTAATGGGGAATTTGGTTATAAGTATAAGTGGGGTATAATCTATGTGTAATTGGGCTATTGCCCAATTACACATAGATTATATTATCGGAAGTTTTGTCTGAATGCACACGAGCAAAGCGAGTGTATATTCAAGCAAAACTGATGTTAATTCAATCAGGATGCCGCTAGTAATAGCGGTAGGTTGCGATAGCGACCAGAGTTGCGAACAAAGTGAGCAAATCTACATCACATAGATTATATTATATTTGTAAAATTTTAGTGTATTGTAATGGTATTAATTGGATATTATATTATCAACTAACAAATTTATAATACCTTATTGTAATAACAAAAATTTTTAGAAGTCATATAATTTTTTGTGAAAATAACTAAGATGATTTATAATTTCGAAAAAAATTTTATAAAAAATTAAAATTTTTCAAAAAATTAGCACTCTTTTGTTGACAGTGCTAATTATTAGCAGTATAATATTGGCATAAGTTAATTAATTTAACTTATAAATTTGAATAATGATAGGGGGAATAATTATGAGAAAAGATATGAATGAATTGGTTACTAGAGATGGGGGTATGTTTGGTCTATTTGATCCACTATTTGACGACTTTTTTGATTTTTCTAATTTCCAAGCACCAAGAAAGAGAGATTGGGCAGAGGTTATGAAGACCGATGTTAGAGAAGGAGAAAATGATTATAAGATAGATATAGATATGCCTGGATTCAACAAAGACGAGGTCAATATGACCCTTGACAATGGCTATTTGACTGTATCTGCCAAGAAAGAATCTAAAGTAGATGACAAAGATAAGTCTGGCAACTACATCAGGCGAGAGCGTCATTTTGGTAGTTGTTCGCGTAGTTTCTATATTGGCGATGTTAAGCAAGAGGATATAAGTGCCAAGATGGAGAATGGGCTGCTAGAAATTATTGTTCCTAAACAGTCTAAGAAGATAGATACCAAGAAGACTATTGAGATAAAATAATTATACTTGCCTTTGAATTAAATACCTAACTAGAATTATTAGATAATCAAATATCCTAAATATTAATATACTTATAGGACTATTGTATTTTTGGGTATTATGCATATCTTAAAAAAACGCCTAACATTAGGCGTTTTTTGTTTTTGTGGCAGATTATAATTTGTTTATTTACAGTAAAGAAGTATAGTAATATATTATTAATAAATCTCGCAATAACATTTAATTATTAATTAGGAATTATTGTGTCTATAAAATAGTTTCTTAAATAAGAATAATTTTGGTATCGTATTTACTACAAATTGGGTATTGATTTTGATACATATAGTGTGATATAATACTCAAAATAAAATTCTAGATGGGGTATGTATGCAACAAAATGATGAAGATCTTTCAAGAATTAATTATGAAATAATAGATAAATTGTGTGTATATAATCAACAGACATTAGAAGAAATCCAAAATGGTATTGATGTCTCTGCTAAGTTAAAAACACAAGGTATAGCTTGTTTAAGTGCAGCAATGGCCACATTAGGAATGGCAGCATTGGTAGAACAAATCAATCCAGTTGTTGGGTTAGGGATATTTGGCTTAAATGTTGGTGTAGGAATCGCAAAAGCTGTAGAAATGTATATTACTAAGTCAAATGCTGCTAGCACAACTAGTGATTTTGTGTCTAATAATATTAAAGATTTGCTAGCAATGAATACTAATCCTATAACTATTGATTTTAACGATGAAAATGGAGAAATAGTGGATGGAAGCGATCCTGAGTTGTTATACAATATGTATATACAATCCAATGAAATTCAACCTGATGATACAGATGAAAGTAGATTGGCTAAGAGTATGATTTCAAACGAATTAAATGAAAGATTAAGTAGAAATGTATATCAGTTACTTGAAGAAAATAAGTCTAGGATAGATATGGAAATTGATAGATAAATAATAGGGATATAAAAATGGAAGAAGATAACAAAAAATTGAATACGCAAGATATTGCTGCAGTTCAAGATATTTTGGCTAATAATTTCGATGATATTAAGAAATGTATTAGAGCGGCAAAAGTTTGTAAACTATTTGCTATTACAGGTGTTTTAGCATTGGGTGGACTGGCTGTTACTTCTATATTGTCTACTACAGGTGTACCAATTAATGATAATGTATATGAAGTTATTAAATATTCAGGCTTTGTCAGCTTAACAGGACTGTTTGCGGCAAGTAGTTCTATAAATAATTTAGAGAAAAAAATTAAAAATATACTAGTAAATAAATTGCCAGAAGACGTAGACTCAACAGATTATGGCGCAAGAAAAGCAAAAATTGAATCTATTATTTCAACATCTATTAATCTGATTGATAATAACAAAACTATAGATGATTACATTTCTTGTAATGACGACATAGAGAAAACTAATTCTGACGATATGCAGAAATAATGTTAATTTTCAAAATAGCATATTGACTATTGCATTTTTATCTTGATATAATAATATAACGAAATTATTTTGATAAGAAGGAGAGGGAAGATGATTTTTACAATTGAGAAAGGAAAAAATAACAAAATAAAAAGTTTAGAAGCAAATGACAAATTTATAGAAAAACAAGAAGATATGTTTGTAGAGGCTTGTCAAGACAACAAAAAGACTATTAAGCATTACCGAAACAGCAAACTTGCTCAATCTATTGGTGCAATTACTACTTTAACTGGTGCATTGATGTTTAATGGCTCCCAAGAGGAGATCGCCGTTGGCGTAGGAGTACTTGTCTTGGGCGCAGCCACAATGGCAGTAGGCACTATTAATAAATTGGTGGATAGATATATTTTGCTTAATGATGCCAAAGTAGATACTATTTGCAAAAACTATGATAAAGTCGGGGTAGAGTGTTCTCATGACGAAATCGTAGATGATATGATAAAATAAAAGATATAAGGTGAAAAATGAAAGTAGTGTATGATGAATTTAATAATTTAGTTTTCACTGAATATAACAAGTCAGATTTTGATAAACACAATCAAGACAATTATTGTAATATTGTCGCAACCGAACGAGACAATCTAAAGAGGTTATATCAATCACATAAAGAAATATTTCAAGGAGTGCCTATGGCACTAACTCTAGGAATTGCAGCACTATCATTTACTCCAGAGATTATTCCATATGTGTCAACAAATGTACTGTCAGGTATACAAGTTATTAGCGCAATTAGTTCAGTCACCTCTGCAGCAGTAAGTGTGTACGAGTCAATAGTTGCAAACAAAATTAGCAAAAAGATAATTAGCAGACAATCTGACAATTTGGAAGAATATGCCTCTGTGCACGCATTGCCAAATAAGAAAGCGGCCTTAGAGGATATAACTGCCAAGACAGATAAGATTTTTGAAAAAATTGATAAAGAAAGATAATACAAATTATAACTATCTAATAATAGTTGATTTGTCAGTAAATAACATATTATGCTTAATATAAGGAATTAATATGTTATTTTTTTTGTAATCTATTATCAATTTGCTGTAAATATTAGACAATATTTTTTAATTAAGATATAATTATAAAAAATATTGGGGTGAGTTATGATGGACAATAAAGAGAGAAAGTTAAGACAACAGTGGGCTAATGATGGCGTAGTGGCAAGTGGCGTCGTAACAGCCGCATCGACGATTGTTTCTTCGGTGCTGGGTTATATGTGTATGACTGGTATGAGTGAGAGAGTTAGCTTTGAAAGTCTTCCATATATTTTTGCGAGTTCTGCACTTATTACTGGTTCATTATGTTACAATACCGCTAATAATTATCTAATTAGGCATTATGATAAAAGTATAGCCGAAGTAGGCAAGGAGATAGTAGGAAAAATAACAGGTAAAGAATCAGAACAAGATACTAATGTGCAAGATATAAATAACGAGTCGGTTCTTTCTAAGCCTTTGCCTAGAGAAGATAAAACTACAGATAATATAGCAAGAATTAAAAATAATAGAGAAAAAATAATGAAAGATATGGAAAGTGAAAGATAGAATAATTCATTGTAAAGAAAACCACAGTGAAGTTGAGCAAACCATAAAGGGAATGTTTTAACTTATTCTGTGGTTTATTTTATAATAACTAAAAAGGGCTTGTTGATTTTGATTGGTATTGTTGATTAGAATTAGCTATAATTATATTTTTTAATTCTTAGTAAATTATTATCTATAAATATTAGTTGATAAGTTTAATGCAGATAAATGCTATGCAAAAGTGATTTATTTGTTTATAATTAGCCATTTTTTTATAATTATAACTGTTTAGTTCAATACAGCAATAACCAAATTCAAGATACTAGCGAAAGCAATCCATATCAGATATGGGATTTGAAGTAGTGCTGCAGTTTTATTTATTTTCCAGAATACCGTAATCATTCGTATTACAAGATAGATTAGTACTAACAGCCACACAAATGCAAGCCAAAACAATTGGTAATTGAAGAATAGTATAGGCCAAACAAAATTAAAAATTAATTGTAGAAAAAAGATAACAATGTGCTCATTGTTTGTTTTTTGATTATGTAATACAAGATATAATGAGATTCCCATTAGAAAATACAAAATTGGCCATACTATCCCAAATACAATGCTGGGAGGTGAAAAAGATGGCTTGTTAATACTAGAATAAATGCCCAAGTTATCTTTTACTATTAATGTAGATATCCCACCAACTATTAGGGGAATTAATACACTAGTTACGAATAATTTGAAATTAAATTTTTTCATAATATACCTCTATGAGTTGCGAAATGAAACAACCTATTAATAGAGTGTATTATACACTTAAGAGATTTATTACAATTTTATTTCTATATTAAATATGTATTCCACATCTATAATTCTAATAAACAAGCCGAATTTAGGCAGTTTATCTTGTTTTGCATAGTAGTGCAAATATTGATAGATGTGGAGTAAAATAATTATCTTATGTTAAAAAGTAAATTGCCGCACATATCAAATGGACTGCAGCAATGCTGGCAAGAAAATGCACCATTGCAATTGTTACAACCGCAACCGCAATTATTACTATTATTATTACAACCGCAACTATTTCTATTATTGTTACAACAAGCCATTTTCGCCCTCCTTAAATCTATTAATAGCGTTGTGTGTAGCTATCAATACATAATATTGTTGCAAGCACTATTTTGTTAACTAGCATATATCTTTATTGTGCAAAATTGCTACAGAATATAAATTGTTGCAAAACTTTTGTCTATTTTATAGACAATATCAGCGATATTTGGTATTATATGTGAATAAAGAGAGGTGGGCAAATGGATATTTTTGCTAAATTAGGGATAATTGATTGGAATATTGAAGTTTGGCATTTTATTGTCAGATTACTTTTGGCTGCGTTGGCTGGTTATTTGATTGGCTTAGAACGTATGTATCGTGCCAAAGAAGCTGGTGTCAGAACTCAAACTATTCTTTGTGTCACTTCGTGTTTATTAATGATTATTTCAAAATACGCATTTTATGAATTACTGCCAGAGGGAATAAGTTATGATTCTTCACGTGTAGCAAGTACGGTTATTTCTGGTCTTAGTTTCTTGGGTGCTGGTATGTTATTTTTTAAGAGAGAGAGCTTGCGTGGATTGACCACAGCAGCAGGTATATGTTTGACTGCATCCATAGGTATGGCATTTGGAGCAGGTATGATAGTAACTGGTGCTGTTGCAACTGTGTTAACTCTACTTATACAACTATTTATGCATGCACCACTTAAGGCTTTTACTTCTAAGCATATGGTTGAGATAAGAGTTCAATTTGAGATAACCGATGGTTATATCGAGACATTTAAGAGTAGTTATCACGTGGATCATTTTACGAAATTTAAGACAACTAGAGAGGGGGATAAGATGATTGCTGATGTATTATTTTATACTGCCAATCGTGTTAGGAGTGAAGAATTATTTGATAAAATGTCAAAAGACAGCAATATAACATATTTCGAAAAGGTTGAAGAGAATTAAGGAAAATTTTGATGGACATAAAGAAATATTTAAGAAAAAAAATTGAATATGTGCTGCAGACGTTAGGTTATGATATTAAATATGCTGCAGTTGCATTTTGCAACAATGATTTAGCAGATTTGCAATGCAATGGCGCTTTTGCACTGGCTAAAATTACACACAAGAGCCCAATTGTGCTAGCAGAAGAAATTGTATCAAATTTGCATTTAGATGGACAATTTGAAATAAGCATTGTTAATGGTTTTATTAACTTTAAGATAACAGACCAATTCTTATCCAAGATTGCTAATGATTGCGCAAAAAGTGATAGACTTAACATTGCTAAGGTAGATAAGCCTATGAATCTGTTTATAGACTACGGTGGCGCTAATGTAGCAAAGCCTCTGCATGTAGGTCATATGCGATCGGCAATTGTTGGTGAAGCGATTAAAAAGTTAAATATCTTTTTAGGTAATAATGTTACATCTGATGTGCATTTGGGGGACTGGGGCTTGCAAATGGGCTTAGTTATTGCTCAATTAATGGATGATTATGATATGGGGTACTATTTTGGCAAACCTGTTCCTAAAGTTGAGATAACAATGTCTATGTTAGATGTAGCTTATCCTAAAGCATCTCTAAGGAAAAAAGAAGAGCCGGAATTTTATGAACGTGCATCCGAAATTACGCTAAAACTACAACAAAAGGTTGCAGGTTACTATGATATTTGGCAAGAAATGAATAAGGTGTGTATAGCAATGGTCAAGGCTAGTTATTTAGCTCTTGGTGTTACTTTTGACCTATGGAATGGTGAGAGTAGTGTAAATGATTTAGTGCCATATGTTCTTGATTATTTAGAGAAAAAACATATGGTTAAAGTTAGTGAAGGTGCTCGAATTATAGAGGTCGCCGAAGAGGGCGAGACTCAACCAATGCCACCACTATTGTTGTTAAAAAGCAATGGTGCTCAGATGTATCCAATTACGGAGATTGCTACTATAGTAGATAGGGCAAAGGTATATCATCCAGATGAGATATTATATATTACAGATAATCGACAAACCCTGCATTTTCAACAAGTTTTTCGTGTGGTAACGAAATCGGGTATTGTGGATGATAGCATTAAGTTAAAGCATATTACTTTTGGAACAGTTAATGGCAAAGATGGAAAGCCATTCAAGACTCGAGATGGCGGCACATTTAAGTTAGATGATTTAATTGCAATGGTGACTGATAAGGCTTTGGAAAAATTGAGAGAAAATAAAGTAGATGTGCCTAACTTAACAGAACTAAGCAAAATGATTGGCATAAGTGCATTGATTTTTGGGGATCTATCTAATGTAATCAGCAGAGACTATGTTTTTGACTTAGACAAATTTATGACATTTGAGGGGAAAACAGGTCCTTATCTGCAATACACAGCAGTGCGAATCAAATCAATACTTAACAAAAGTGATTATGTGCCTATGGATATCACTATCAATTCCGACACTCGTGACATAGTGATACAAATTCTAAAACTAATAGATTCGTTTGATCAGGCATACAAAGAAAACTCGCTTCATAGCATCTGCCTAGCGTTATACGAACTATGTAGTACATTCTCTAATTTCTATAATAATGTTAAAATATTATCTACCGAAGATTATATCACTCGTCAGAATTATCTTAATTTGCTTAAATTAGTGTACAAGGCAATTGATCTAGGTTGTGGAATTATTGGAATTAAAATTCCAGAAAAAATGTAATTATGTAATTAAATAATAATTATTTTGTAAGTAATTATTATTACAATTTGGGACAAAAAATATAATATATGATATTTACAAAAAAAAGTAGTTTTTTCTAAAAACAAAAGAAAATACTACTTTTTTTCTTAAGAATAAGTTATAAACTATTATTTGACTTACATTTGTAATAGTTTTGCAATAATAAATTTAATAACTTATTAACTATGCCATTTAATAGAATTAGACATTTTTTATTAATTTTTTTGTAATTATTCCGAACAAACATAATATTTTTGCACAAGAACTATTAAGATTAATCTGTCCTAGATTATTAACGCTGTTGATTATTTTCTGCCATATCTATGTCTGCTTTAGTATTCGTATTGCGTGTTTCTTCCGTTACATCTCTGCCCAAATTATCAGTGTCGGCTTCGATGCCTTTATTATATGAATTAGAATCAATAGGATTTTGACTTAGGGTAGTGTCTGTATTATGATTAGATGTGGCGATGTTATCTCTTTCGCCAATATCTTGACCAGCCTCAGTTGTGGGGCGTGGAGATGTATAATACATATCTACGCCTTGACGCTCATATTCCTTTTTAGCGGGTGTTTTTTTCTTGAAATTAAACTTAATTTTGCCCTTATTTTCTATCAAATTGTATAACAACACCAATGCACCTAATCCCACGGCTATATACACAATCCTAGAAAACATACTACTTTGGCTACCAAATAATCCAGCCACAAAATCATATTGCAATAGCCCAATACAGAACCAGTTAATTGCTCCCACCATTACAACAATAAATGATATTAATGCTAACATTGTATCCTCCGATATTTCTCTTTGATACAATTAAGTTGTGTAAAAACAGATATAATATTCATATAAAAATAATTTTGGTAAGCAACTTAATGTTTGCATAAATGTCAATTATTTATTGTGGTCTAATTTTTAATTATAACATAGTCATTAATGTTTACTAACAGTAGAAGTATGTTGTATTGTTTGATTAATTAGTCTCATTGACTAGTTCTAATACATCGAAATATATCTTTTCTACAAAATCTTCTTTGGTATAAATTGTATGATTAAAAAGCATAAAGTTGCGTATATGTTTTACTAATGTTATGGGGTTAGGGATGTCAAGATTGTAACAAATATCAGCAACATAATGTTCGAATTCGGATATTTCATAATTGGCGTCAGTCTCAAATATATATGTGGCCAATATTTTGTCCTTTTTCTTGGTTCGTGCACAAATTTTCAACATTATTTTTTTCCTTTTAATTAATAATCGCATCAATTGTAATATTTTTTCATTTATTTTCAAAACTATTTTGCTTATTATCCCAATTATTTTTCTTAAGTGGGTATTGTAATAACTAATATACTATGATAAAATATAATTAGAATAATGCTGTAAATATATGATAGTAACTAATGAAATAGAGTAATGTTATTATAAATTTTTATATGGCATAGTACAATCAGTATAAAAATTTATTATTCAAAACGATAAGTGCAGTATTTGCTTTATTATTCAAAATTAGTTGCAGGGGTATATATGAGTAAAATAATTGATGGATACAAGATAGATAACTTCGGATACATTATTGTTCCAACCAATTCTAAAATATTTGTTGATAGTAGAAGAACGGTAACTTTTAAGAGTCGCAAAATTAAACAATATTTCAAAGCAATTTACAAAAAATATGACTTTCTTGGTAATGGTTCGGATCAGCCAATAGATAACTTTGAATTGTTGAGTGAATTATATTTAAGCAGATTGGCAAATCTTGATTTTGGGTTAACAACACCAATTTACTATCCTGCCAAATATTTAACTAGTACTGGCAGTGAATATATTGGGGTTGTTTGTTCAGACTACACACAAGGATATAGTCAGGTAGATAAGTCTATTACCATTAACAAAATGCTAAGCCCAACTATTAGGAATCTAAAACAATCTAAGACTTATTCATTATTGACAAACAAGGCAAAACAAGACCTTAATACAACTATGTTTTTTGATTATATAACAGCACAAGGCGATAGATCTGGAGCAAACCTGGCTTTTGCCAAGAAAGATAAAAATCAAGAAAAATATGATACCACTATAGTCTTTGATTATGGCAACACATATCTTAGTTTGCTTAGGAATTATGACACTCATGACCTTCATAGACATCTAGACGAGAATGGCAAATTATTCTTAGGTATAGATACTCCTATGGCAAGTTATGAGACTTTTCTAGATGAAGTGGAAACATCTACAATAATTAAATCAAAAGACGTAAATCATTTTTTAGATAAAGCGATTAAATCGATTAAGTCTGGCACAGTAAAACTGATAGGTGAGGAACTAGAAGATAAATTTAACATTCCACAAAATCCAAAGTATGAATTAATGCTTACGGAATGTATGAAATATCAGGCCGAAAGATTAGACAAGAGTCTTGAACAAAGAGAAAAAGAATTGTGTTAAATTGCTACTTTTTGGTTATTAAAACGTAGCGAAAATAGATTTAATGCAATGTTGGTGACGAATGTGCCAGAAGGACTGATTATATATAACAAATTTTAATACAATTAAGATGTCACTTTGTAGCGGAATTGTGATAGTCCAAAAATTTTGCGAACGAAATCGAAGCAAATCAATTGTACATAGAATATATATAATTTCTTTGCGCTAATTGAAAAGTTTCTCAATACGTAGTATTCTATCTAACTAACAATCGTTGTCTGATTACTGGTGATGAATTGCAACTATTATTACATTATTGGATTAATTATTTAGGAGAAATATAAATGACTGAAATAAATAAATTAACGAGGGTTGGTGATAGTATTATTTTGCCTAGAAAGGCAGAATTTATTCCGTTTGTAGGTCGCATCAAGCGATTTAAGTCAGATGGCGAAATGTATTATTACAAATCTGTTGATGAGAGCAGTTCGCCTGCAGATCTGAAGGTTAATGGCGAAATATTATGTGAATTATATCTTAGTCGATTGGCAAAAAATGATTTTGACTTGACAACACCTATATATTTTGTGGCAAAAGATATGGAATATTATGACAATTATTCAAGCATAGGAGTACTTAACAAAGATTTTATGGCAGGCTATGGCCAAGTATCTCATTTGCAAATGGTGGGTGGGTCTAAAGATTTTTATAATCCAACTATTAAGATGATTGTAGACAAAGGTATTGCCCAAAAGATGACTCCTGGAGCATTCAATGATATTAAGAAATTAATGTTTTTTGATTATCTTACAGCACAGACTGATAGGCATGGGCGTAATATAGCGCTGGCATCAGAAGATACTTTCTGGAGTCCTATATATTCTACAGTAATAGCATATGATTATGGCAACAGTTTCTTGGCTTTTCGTGATTTAGACAATATTAATGAGATAGCAGTCTATAATCATTTGAACGATGCTGGAATGTTAAAACTTGGCTTAGATACACCTATGTCTACATACAAACAATTTATCAATGAGACAATATCTTCAGATTATATATCATATTTTGATAGAATCAATGCTATTAATTCTGCGGCTAGTATTATAGACAAATCTAGAGTTTCAGAAATTGGCGAGGAACTGGAAAATGATATTAAACTAAACAGGCACAAAGGTTTTGAACATATTTTGGAAGAGTGTATCAAGATACAGGCTGACAAATTGGATAATGCTAGTGCAACAATGAAACTATAAAAGGCATAAGAGAATGGGGTTTATAGAAGATTTCAAAAAATATAATCGGGATAAAAATGGATTTGTTGTTCTTGATCCTTTGATCGAGAAGAACAATAGAAAAATATCTGATACTAAAAATCATATGCTGTTTACAAACAAAAATGGCAACAGATATTATTATAAAATTGAGGGCGCATGTAGCGACTTATACAAAGAACGACTGACTTCTTATAATAATTATAGTGGCCAATTTGCAGATAATGATGCATTTCTTTTGTCTGAAGTGGTTAATTCAAGACTTGTTAATATGCTCGGTTTGTATTCACCAAAGTGCTATTTGGCTAGAATTGGCAAATATAAGGGTATAATTTCTCAAGACTATTGCAATCAATATCCTGCTGCTTTCTCTTTAGCAGATTATACCCAGCGATATTTACATGGTCTTGATAATTATCTATACGCATCTATAGAAACGTTGACTAATTCTAAAAACTTGTCAGACAATATACTAAATCAATTAGGTCTTGCATCCCTAGTATATATAGGAACTGCACAGGCAGACAGCAATCAAGAAAATTTGGCAATATATGAGGGCGAAAAAACTGAAGACGATCAAGTTATTATGATAGACCATGCTAATACAAGGATTGCATTTTCTGGCGAACCTAGATTGGTTCAACGCAGTTATCAAAAAGGGAATTATAACCCTGTGCTTAATATAACAGACAATACATATGAAATTAGCGATTATTATAATGACCTAGTGACTTCTAAGTATATAAGCAAAGATACGATAGAACGTTATCTTAGTAATCTAGAGAAAGTATTGCATAACAATAATTTTATCTCTGATATTAATGCTGAGGTCAAGGAGTATTGTGGGCTAGTAGTCCCAAGAGAATTTATGGATATGTCAAAAGAGGTGCTATATTCAACGGGTGAGCATATACAAAATGCATATGATAAGCGGAAATTATTAGAAGAATCAACTACTTATGATAATAGCTCAAAGTAGGAGAATAATGGTCAAAAATGAAAAAGAGTAGTTAATTTAGATTAAAACAATGAATTTTTATTGACAAATATACATAAATAATATATAATACCACGTAAATTTTGGGAAAAGTGTTTCCCAAATTATTTTTTAGGAGGCGTAGAGTTATGGCTGAGCAAGTTTATTTGACCAAAGAGGGTTATAAGGAGCTAGAGGCAAGATTATTATATCTTAAGAGTGAAGGCAGAGTGGCTGTTGCAGAGAAGATAAGTGTAGCTAGGTCTTTTGGTGATATTAGCGAGAATAGTGAATATGATGCTGCTAGAGAAGAAGAAGCACTTCTAGAGCAAGAAATTGTAGAGATAGAGAATACTTTGCGTAATGCTAAGATTATATCCAAGTCAAAAATTAACCAAGACAAAATTAATGTAGGCGCAACCGTTAAGGTATATGACAAAGAGTTTGACGAAGAGTTGACATTTAAGATTATTGGTAGTTTTGAGTCTGATCCCGCTAAAGGATTGATTAGTAATGAGAGTCCTACAGGCAAAGCTTTGTTAGGTAAATCTGTTGGAGACAAGGCTGTGGTAGAGGTTGAGGGGACTAATACTAAGATCACTTATGAGATACTTGATATTAAATACTAGAAAAGTACAAATAACAAGTTGACATATTGTTTAGTTTAGTGTATTATAATTTTCGAGAAGTTGAGTTGTTATCGCTATTGCTCACGACTCTGCTTGCAACCGCAATTCTGCTATAGATTGCGACATTTAGACTATAACTAACAGTTATATACTATATAATTAGATTGTGTCTATCATGTTAAACATAGAGACAAGTAGCACCAGATAGTGACTAACAAGAGAGTTAATCCTTTGGCTGGAAGATTAACAAGGAAGTCTGGCAGTGAAACCGCTTGATTGTAATGGATAGGGTTGGGTCATTACCATATTTGACCAAAATTAAGAGTGGTGACAGATTATAATCTGCACAATTAAGGTGGAACCACGGAAAAATTTGTTAATAATTTTTTCGCCCTTAAGAAAAGTATGTTTTTTACTTTTTTTAAGAGCGATTTTTTTATAAAAACTTAGAAGATTAAGGAGATTTATATGGAAAAAGAAAGTTTTATTATGTCTGCTAGACACACTGCTAGCCATGTATTGGCTGCCGCTATCAAGAGCCTATATGGTAATGATGTTAAGTTTGGTATCGGACCTGCTATAGATAATGGATTTTACTATGATTTTGATATGCCACAAAATTTAACACCAGAAGATTTTGATGCTATTGAGAGCAAAATGCATGAGATAATTAATCAAAACCTAGATATGGAGAAAGAAGTAATAACAAGAGCAAAAGCTTTGGAAATGTTTCAAGACCAGCCATATAAGGTAGAACTGATTAATGATTTGCCAGAAGACGAGGAAATTTCGGTTTATCATTTAGGGGATTTGTTTACCGATTTGTGTCGTGGACCTCATGTAGAGAATACAAAATTTTTGCGTAGTATTGCTTTCAAAGTTAATAGAATAAGTGGTGCTTATTGGCGTGGAAACGAAAATAACAAAATGATGCAAAGGATATACGTATATTGCTTTGAGAAGAAAGATGAATTGAAAGATTATCTTAGGATGTTAGAAGAAGCCGAGAAACGAGACCATAGAAAAATTGGTAAAGAATTGGGCTTGTTCTTCTTAAGTGAATACGCTCCTGGTATGCCATTCTATATGCCCAATGGCGTAATTGTACGAAATGAGTTAATTAAGTATTGGCGAGAAGTCCATAGACGTGCTGGTTATGTAGAGATAGAGACTCCAATGGCTATGAATAGGAAATTATGGGAGATATCTGGACACTGGGACCATTACAAAGAAAATATGTACACATTCAAAGCAGAGGATGAGGATTTTGCAATTAAGCCAATGAATTGCCCAGGTGGAATGTTATATTACAAAGAAAGACTTCATTCTTATAAGGAATTTCCTCTGAGGGTTGGTGAATTAGGCAAAGTTCATAGACACGAAGCTAGTGGCACAATGCATGGGCTTTTCCGTGTGAGATGCTTTACGCAAGACGATGCACATATTTTTATGTTGCCAAGTCAAATTGAGAGTGAAATCAAGAATGTGTTGTCATTAGTTGATGAGATGTACAAGACTTTTGGATTAACTTATCATTTAGAGTTGTCAACTATGCCAGAAAATCATATTGGAGATATTGCAGATTGGCAAATGGCAGAAGAGGGCTTGAAAAACGCATTAGAACATATTGGTAAAGGCTATGTAATTAATGAAGGAGATGGTGCGTTCTATGGACCAAAGATTGATATTCATATCAAAGATGCTATAGGAAGGACCTGGCAATGTGGCACAATTCAGCTAGATATGCAATTACCTAAGAGATTTAACCTAGAATATGTGGCAGAAGATGGGACTAAGAAAGAACCTATTATGATTCATAGAGTAATTTATGGTTCTATTGATAGATTCTTTGGCATCATTACAGAGAACTTTGCAGGAGCATTCCCTGTATGGTTAGCGCCTGTTCAAGCAAGAGTGTTAAATATTAGCGAAGCACAAAGCGATTATGCTAAGTCTGTATGTGACAAATTATTACAGGCAGGCATTAGGGCAGAAGTGGAATTGCGTAATGAGACTATTTCTAAGAAGATAAAAGAAGCAACAAAAGAGAAAATACCTTATGTTCTGATCGTAGGAGACAAAGAAAAAGAGAACAATCAAGTATCAGTACGTGTACGTGGCAAAGGAGATATTGGTGCTGTTAATATTGATGAATTTATAGAAAAAGTTACAGAAGAAATCAAGAACAGAACATTAACTGATTAAATTTGTTTGAAATCAAAGAAATAAGGCCGGTAATTAAGTTATCGGTCTTATTTCTTCATAAAATGGCCATAATAAGTCATTTTTTATTGATTTGCATAGTAATAAAAGCACATATTATGGTAATACTTAATTAGTACCATTATTTACAATACTAATTGTGTATTAGCAATAATTTAATTAATGGGAGGAACTACAATTATAATAGAAATAAGTATATTATCTTGTGTGATAAACTTAGAATAATCAATATATCTCTTAACTTATTTCTTATGTAATATGCAAAAGTATTAATATTCTTCAGTAATAATAGATCCTTGGTCGTTATTGTCTTTCTTAACAATTACTTTGTTGGTTATATAATTTTTCATTTTTTCTACGTGTGTAATAAATCCAACAGTAAAGTTCATATTGATTAAAGTATCAAATGATTGTAGTACTTTGTCTATATAACTCTCGCTTAGACTGCCAAAACCTTCGTCTATAAAGAAGAAACTGAAATCTTTGTTGTTATTAGTAGCTATTGATTGGGTTATACCTAATGCCAAACTTAATGAGATTATAAATCTCTCACCACCACTAAGTGTCTTGATTGTACGAGATATTCCGCCATTGAAATTGTCTAGTACATAGAAGTCTTTGTCATACTTAAGTAAATATTTACCCTTAGATATTGAGTATACATATTTGTTGGCAAAGTCTGTAATTAGATACATATATTCTTCAGCAATAAATTCCATTAATGCTCCATTGGCTATTAGTTCTTGCAGTTTCTGAATAGTGTTTAGTTCTTTCATAATTTGCTTGTACTCTAGCTTTAGAGCTTTCACCATATGTAGATTGTCTTGTTGAATTTTAATGTTATTATTAAGTGCACCAATGTCTGACAATATTTGATTAAGTTGTGCCTGAGTCTGATTAATTTTATTTTCTGATTCTTCGATAATTTCTTTTGTGACATTTTTGTTGCGGATACTAGCATCTAGTTCTTGAACTAGCGTATAGTAGTATGCCATATTGGTGTCAAATGTATTTATTTTATCTTGTATAGCGTTAATTTCATCTTGATTTGTAAGCAACAAATTACGATTATTCTTAATATCTTGTTCATATTTTTTTAAGTCAAATAGGGCAAGTACATCTTTCAATTCTTTTGCCGATTTATTAAGATTATCTATTTCAGCGGATTTTACTTCAATAGTCGTAAATAGTTTTGTTCGCAGATTGTTAATACCATTAATGTTTTCATCTTGCATTAATATGTCATGATCGATTTGTTTTATTTTATTACTAATTTCTGCAATATCGGCCTCAGATGGCAAAGACTTCAATTGATTCTGCAACTTTTCAAATTGTTTTAAGTCCAAATTGTATTGTTTAACAATCTCTTCTTTCAACTTTTTCGTCTCATTGATAATAGTTGTATAGTTAGCCATATCCTTGGCATTGTCTTGCAACTTGTTATTTAATGCAATGATATTTTGCATTACTCTGTCTTTTTCATCTTCTAAGTTATGCTTAATTATAGATATATTTTCGTTGCGGAATTCAATATCTAACTCATTAGTAATATTGGCAATGGCGATTTCTTGTTCTTGCCTTACGGTTTTTATTGCATTCAATATTGATGTGATAATTGATTTGGAATAAGTATCAGATATTTTTGTATCAATATCTCGTGAATATGAATGTTCAATATTATTTAATTGGCCTACTATATCTCGTCGTACATCTATTGTAATGGCGTTATTTAATTTTTCTAAAACATTATTACATCGTTTATAATCTTGATTAAGCTCATCTAGTTCTATATAAATATTCTGATTATCAGTCTTAATTTTTCTTATTAATTTAGAATTATCTTCTATAGTGGCATCATATGAATTGCAAGTATCTACGTATGAATTGATTTGTTTTTCTAAAGCAGATGCTTGATCATTAAGCAATTTTACATCAGTCATTTTGGATAACATAAATATTTTTTTATCATCCAACTTCTTCTTGGTACTTGCTAATTCTTCTCTATGTTTTTTCTCTGCTGATATAGTATTGTCAGTAGATTCTAATTCAGTTCGAATAGATATAATGTCTGAATTCTTGGCTGATATTTCAGCAACGATCCCTTCGTATTTGTCGTTAACACTAATGTAATTACCATATTGATTGGTATATTCAATTTGTTTTTTGCCAAAGTCAATTTCTGGCTTTGTTTCTAATAATTTATTAATTTCATCGTTTGCGGCATTTAATTTCAATATATTATCATAATCATTAATTAGCATTATGTTGTTAGTTTTTTCTACATTTAGTTGAAATTCTACATCAATCTTGTTCTTTTCTTTTTCCAAGAGCTCCATTTCTAATGCACTTAAGTTAAGGTCGTTAATGTTGTTATAAATTGCCAGTTTCTCTTCTGTACTTATTTTTTTGTTAGAATATAGATTTTTACGATTTTTTAATTTTTCTTGCAAATTCACACCAAAATTTTCTAAGTTGAATAATTTAGAAATTGTTTTCTTTCTATTCATTGGCGTATCTGTTAAGAATGCATCGAATTCTCCTTGCGGAATGGCAATGCATTTTAAGAATTCTTTTTTGCCTATGCCAATAATTCTAGCGACTGCATTATTAACATCATCTGGTTTTTCGGCTAAGACGTCATTTGTATCTAGGTCGGTTAGGGTGGCATCAGATTTTACAATACCGCTCTTTAACAATTTGTGTCTACGTTCTATTCTAAATTTTCTGTTTTCGCCCTCAAAGTAAATCTCGAAATCATATATTATGTATGCTTCATTGGTGTTGACATTAATTACATTCTGAATGGTGTCACGTTCACTTGTTCCATATAACGCCATCACTATACAATCTAATATTGTCGTTTTGCCAGAACCAGTTTCACCAAAAATACCAAACAACTTACTTTCTGCCACTTTGTCAAAATGAACAACTTGTTCGCTAACATAACTATTAATACCTTTAATTATTATCCGAATCGGTTTCATATAATTCCTCCGACATTAGTGATAGGAATAATTCCTTTACATCAGGGTCTGGCTCTTGACCAGTCTGACGCATTACAAAATTGTCAAAAATTTCTGCATTAGTTAAATCTTTTTTAGATACAAAGTCTTTTCTTATACTCTTAGCTTCCTTGGTTATAACGGATAATGTGATTAAGTTAGGATAATCGGTTCGTAATTTCTTAATCTCATCCATCGTTATTTGGTCAGCGTTTTCTATCTCTATTTTAATCCAAGAGTCTGGATTGTCTCGACAAATAAGCTGTGCCTGCAATAGAGATGTGACACTGAATTTCTTTAGAGTCTTAACATTTAGTGGTATTTTTTCTATTCTATTTAGTCCCATATTGTTAATGTCTGCTACTATAACTTTGGTCTGACTAGAACTAGATTGATCAAAGTTTTGGTTGATTAGTGCTCCACTATAATAAATATTCCGCTCTCTATTAACTGGCACACATGCGTGTATATGTCCTAGAGCTGTGTAGTGCGCCTTGGTAAATAAAGCATCATTACTAATCAATCCCGTAAAATTGTCTATATGTGACATTTTAGAATATGCCTCGGATGAAATCTTGGATGTGTATGTAAGTAGGTGAGTCATTGCTATATTAATAGTATTATCCCTAAAGTGTGATGCACCTATATTAAGCCATTCCTTTACTCTGTCAGAGAAAGTTATTCCTTCTATTTTTTTCTCACCAAACCTATAATAAGATGGATATGGCATATATGCAATAACCGCTTTTTCGCCATCAACTTTTTCAAGAACTATATATCCACGACCACTCTCAATTGCTCTTATTTTACGATATTCGGTGTAGTCTGGAGCAGAAATGTTAATTGCATCTAGACTGCCTATCAAAAAAATCCCATAGTTATTAGCAAAAACACTTGCATTACTTAACCTCTTAGGATCGTCGTGATTGCCTGCGATTGCTATTACTATAGTATTGCCGTCATTATTTAGCTCTTTTACAGTGCGATAAAACAAATCTTCTGCTTCCGAACTTGGCACTAACGAATCGTATATATCACCAGCAATTAATACAACATCTACATCCTTATCCCTAACAATTTTGATTAATTGCTTTAATGCTTCTTTCTGTTCTTCTAATCTAGGTACATCATCCGTTTTGCATCCAAGATGCCAGTCAGCAGTATGTAATATTCTCATACTAATTCTCCAAATCTCATTCTAACATTTTTTATTTATATCATAAATAAAATTTATTCTAACGTAGTATATCAAATTTTGCTTCTATTTCAAAATAATAACTATCTAATTTTTAATTACATATTTTTTGTAAATTTATAGAATAAGAATTTAATAATAATAAATTTTGTATGTATGTGAAGTATATTATAATTAATACAAAATTTCTTACTTTATCTAACATTATAAATAAACAAATTGCTAAAAATAAAACATTTGCTTGTAAGTGGTTGAAAAAATGTGATAATTCTTGTATAATCTATGTGTAATTGGGCTATCGCCCAATATGCACTATCGTGCATCTCAGCCGACTGGCGTCGTCTGACACATAGATTGTTATCTTCGTCGTATTATATCAAGGTCCACTAGCGTGGTACTTTGTATAATACTCCTCGAGCACAATCTACGACTAGCTGTAGTGGATATAATTGACGATGTTGCTTATTAATTATCAAGACATAAGCGTATTGTCATACACTATAACTAATTTTTTAGGATTAATTAAGTATATGTATTAACCAAAATAGTACTATTCAAATATTAATTAAATGGCTGTTTTTAGCCATATAATATACAAATATAGGGGGGTAAATAATGAGTTGTTGCAAATATTCTTCGGAATTTATTTCTAGTAATAAAACAAGTATTGATAATGTTTTTATCAATGATTTTATGTTGCAAGCACCAGAGAAGTGTGTAAAAGTATACTTGTACGGCCTATACAAATGCAACAATCCAGATAGTCTAGATAACAATATTTTAGATATTGCCAAACAACTTAATTATACGCCAGAAGATATAATTAGTGCATTTATGTACTGGGAAGACCTTAATTTAATACAAATTTTATCTAGGGAACCGTTAGAAGTTAGATATTTGCCAATCAAGAATGGTTCGCTTCATATTAAGAAGTTTAATGTAGAGAAGTACAAAGCATTCAACACTAAAGCACAAGAACTAATTACTGGTAGAATGATTAGTCCATCTGAGTATCAAGAGTATTACTATTTAATAGAAAACAAGCATGTTGAGTCTGATGCTCTAATTATGATTATAAAATATTGTGTTGACAAGAAGGGTGGTAACATATCTTCAAACTATATTTTGACAGTAGCCAAAAATTGGATTTTTGACGGTATTTTGACTTGTGCACAAGTAGAGGAAAGATTGCTAGAATTAGAGCGTAACAGTGAAGATATACAGATGGTATTAAAGGCTTTGGGCATTAGAAGAAAAGCATCTGAGGATGAATATAGTATGTATCTTGCATGGAAGAATGATATGGAAATGTCGCAAGAAATAATTTTGCATATAGCAAGAATTGCAAAATCTAAAGGTGCTGGATTTATTAAGTTAGATAACCTGATTAACAAATGCTATTCGCTGAATCTAACAAGCGTGCTTGAGATAGACGATTATTTTAATAATCTAGACAATATGTATGAGTTGGCAAAACAAGTTTGCAAGAATTTGGGTATTAGGTACGACAATTTAGAGATAATAGTTGATACTTATATTGTTCCTTGGATTAATTTAGGCTTTGAACCTGACGCTTTAACCAAAATTGCCAATTATTGTCTAAAAGCAGGAACCAAAACGATTGACGGTATGGATGGTAGAGTTAATCAAATGTTCAAATTGGGTTTGCTTACTGCAAAAGCAATAGAAGATTATATTATTGACTTAGGTAAAAATGATGAAAAAATAGAGGCAATATTGCAAGCTCTAGGACTAGATAGATGTGTTAATAGTACAGATAGATATTTCTATAAGACTTGGACACAAGTCTGGGAAATTGATGAAGAGTTAATGAATTATGCTATTGAATTAAGCATTGGTAAATCAATGCCTATGCAGTATATTAATAAAATATTGTCAACATATCATACTAAGTCTATAACCAATGTAGACGATGCTAAGAAATTGGATTTTGCTAAGTCTGCACCAAACAAATCTAATAATAAGGGTGACTGCGAGAATGCGAAAGGTAAGGAATATTCTAAGCGGCAATTAAACAGTTTGATAAGTAACTTGTTTGAGGTTGAAATATAATGAAATATTATGAATTACAGAATAGCCTAATAGACGAAGCGTTAGAACATAAGCAATTGGTAGAGAGGGTGGCTGATGAGACATTAGAACAAGCACTTTTGATACCTAATTTTAAGTCGAAATATATCGAATTAAAAGATAGAAAACGAGCATTAGCAAATTCAGAAAATCTGGCTAAATATAGCGAAAAAAATGATGTTTGCATAGCATTATTACAACAGCAATTATTTGAGATTGCAAAGGATAATAATATATCCAAAACTGATTTTGTTCCCAAATATTGGTGCAAGAAGTGCAAAGATACAGGCTTAATTGGTGATAAAGTTTGTGACTGTATTGCACACAGAATAGTAGATCGTATGCGTGGAGAAGAGTCTATAAGGAAATTAGCGACTTTTGATAAATGCGATATGAAAGTTTATAATAAGGATCCATATATCATTGCTGCATATGATAAAGCTAAGGAATTCGTAGACAAAATAGACACTACAAAATATAATAATATTACCATTATAGGAACTGTAGGCTCAGGGAAAACTTATCTTATGGAGTGTATGGCATCAAGGGCTATTGAGATGGGAAAAGAAGTAATGCTGCTTAGTGCTTTTAGATTAAACCAAGCTTTTTTAGATTATCATACTAGTCCAATTAGGGAGAAAAATGCGATAATAGAGCCATTCTTAAAATGCGATATGTTATGTATAGATGATTTGGGTTGTGAACAGTTGCTTAATAATGTAACAATTCCAATGTTAACAATGCTGATAAATGAACGAAATCTATCTAATAAGAAAACGGTAATTACTTCCAATCTTAGTATTGACGAGATTAGAGAAAGGTATGATTACAGGCTATGTAGTAGGTTGGTTGATTCTCAATTATCCTTGATTATGGAGATTAATTATCAAGACCTAAGGCAACATAAAAATATATAATGAATACAAAAACTATAGAAAAAAGAAACAATTCCATAGAGTTGCTTCTTGTGATTTTCGATAGTTTTTTTATATTTCTATTTCATGTTAGACAATATGGAAGATAGGACTCATATCATGTGCTTGTGCCACATAAATCTTTATATTTGTTTCAGGATTAATACCTATAGCTGTTAAATAATCACATACAGTTTTGTAGCATAGGCTTGGAGTGTTGTTCTCTTCACTAAGGTGGGCAAGTATTACTTGTTTAACATTATTAACAGCGAGTCTGCTTACTACTTTGCTTGCAACAACATTACTTAAGTGTCCTTGATCGCCTTTGATACGCTGCTTAAGTGATAGCGAATATTTAGGGTTTGACATTAGCATTGCTTCGTCGTGATTTGATTCTAATACAACCAATTTACTGTCATAAAATCTTGATATTATATCTTCCGAAATACACCCAAGATCTGTAGCAAAGGTTATTTTGCGAGCATTGTTGTATATATTAAAACCGCAGCAGCAAGGCACGTCGTGAGGGATCTTAAATGACTCAATCCTAAAGTCACCAATTGCAAAAGCAGTATTGCTAAAAGTAAAAATACTATTTGGTCTAATTTTGTTTAACTTTGTAATTAAACTGGCGTAGGCGTCTATATGACAATAAATACGTGTGCCATATTTCCTATTAAGTGCACCTACGCTTCTAATATGGTCGCCATGCTCGTGTGTTATAAGTATACCATCAAGTTGTTCTGGCTTTATAGAAAGAGCGTCCAATTTGGCAATAATTTCTGCCAGACTAACTCCAGCATCTATTAATATTTTTGTATTATCTGTATATACAACGCTAACATTCCCTTTAGAGGAACTAGCCAACGAACAAAATCTCATTGTAATTTTCCTTTCGCAGTATTTTATCAAATTAAGTAAAAAAATGCAAGAATTTACTTATGTTGATATTAATTCTTATTATTATTTATTGTATAGTTGCTATTAGATTAAGATCAAATTAATATTTGAGAAAAATTAAAATTAAGTAATCTAAGTTACTTCTTTTAATTATATACATCTAAACTTTATCAGAAAGAAAACAAATCTATAAGTGATTATAAAAAATGTTAATGAGTATAAGTGTGTTATTAACACTCATCATTCATTAACATTTACTTAACGTTGCAACCTAACCGATATTGAGTTGCTTATGCTATCACTCGCTAATTCTTTTTGCTTTCCAAAATCCGCTAAGTGTCGTCCTGACAGGAGAAACACACATTGCAACTAATAAAATATGAGTAGGGGATGCGTTATTTAGAACCAATTAATTATTCTTCACCAAATTCTATTTTTGGTTCAGTTGTATTCATTTTTTCTCTAACTTTAGCATCAATTTCTGCTAAAATTTCAGGATTTGCTTGCAAGTATGCTTTTACATTTTCTTTGCCTTGACCAATTTTATTACCATTATAGGCATACCAACTTCCGCTCTTCTGAATAATATCTGCATCGATTGCCACATCTATAATGCAACCGACTTTATCAATTCCTTTGCCATACATTATATCAAATTCTGCCACTTGGAATGGAGGGGCCATTTTATTTTTTACAACCTTAACTTTGGTTCGGTTGCCAATTATATTGGCACCATCTTTGATAACATCGGCTTTTCTAACATCGAGTCGGATACTAGAATAGAATTTCAAAGCTTTACCACCAGTTGTAGTCTCTGGGCTGCCATACATTACGCCAATTTTGTCACGTAATTGATTGATAAAGATAACACAAGTTTTGCTTTTGTTGGTGATGCCAGTTAATTTCCTTAATGCTTGGCTCATTAATCTTGCTTGTGTGCCTACGAAATTATCTCCCATCTCGCCATCAATTTCTGCCTTAGGTGTTAGGGCGGCAACGGAGTCGATAACTACTATATCTACAGCACCACTTCTAACCAAAGACTCACAAATATCTAGTGCTTGTTCTCCTGTGTCTGGTTGGCTGACATATAATTCGTTTGTATCTACACCTAATTTCTGGGCATAACTAGGGTCAAGTGCGTGTTCCGCATCTATAAATGCAGCGACGCCGCCTAGTTTCTGAGCTTCTGCCAAAATGTGTAAAGATACAGTGGTTTTACCAGAAGACTCTGGTCCATATATTTCAATTATTCTGCCTCTAGGTACGCCGCCAATACCCAAAGCACGGTCTAGCGTTAAGCAACCTGTAGGTATTACATCTACTTTTTGTGATGCAGAATCACCCAATTTCATTATTGAGCCCTTGCCAAATTGTTTCTCAATTTGTAATAATGCTGATTCTAAAGCTTTTTTCTTATTTTCGTCCATAATTATCCTTTTTGCTGATATTTGATTACTCGTTTAACTTATTATATATTTCAACTGCTTTAAATTTCAAATTTTTTTTTGTTGAGATATTAATAATTTATACAGTATAATTTTAGCATAATTCTAGATATTAATCAAACATTTGTTCACGATTTTGTATCATTTTTAATAAATATTAGTTTAGTATACACTTAATCGGAAGTGCTAATTTAGTAGGGGTTAGTTTTTCTTGTTATCGTTTATTGCTGTAATACCTTCAATTTTGGATACCGGCAAAGAGAAACACATTCCACGTCCAATTGTATCCAAATTGGTACTTTCACAAATTGCTTTCATTATTTTTGTTTTGTCGTCACTCTTAACCACTGTTAATACTATTTCTTTTTCTGGTTGAATTGTAACACCTAAGAATTTTTCAGTTTCTTTTGAGTTAGAACTCAATGCATTAATTATTGTGCCACCAGTCGCTCCTGCTTCACGAGAGGCTTGAACGACGTAGTCGCTGTATCCTTTATTAACTATTGTAATTATCAAATCATATTTTTTGTTGTTCATATATAATCTCCCTTAATTAGTAGTTAATTCCAAGAAAATCTAACATTATGCTGGATGCCGAAGATGAAGGAATGGTCATTACTATACCTTTGCCAGGTTCTTCTAATTGTAATGCTGCATTAATACTTCCTATTATGCGGTCAGATTTGATGGGTTCTATTAATGACCAGACAATTTCTCTATCGACAACGCCAAAACCAAATATGTCTGCAGTTGCAGATTTAGCGGTGCCTTCACCCAGTGTGACTAGACTAAAAACAGCATCATTTTGCTCCAATATATCATATACACGCTTAGCGTTGCCTCTCTCTACAATTGCTATCATTAATTCAAAAGGGGCGGTTATACTTTTCTTTTTCATACTTTGTCTCCTATTCAAATTCGATAATCTCTATATGAGTTGTAGCAGTTTTCTTTTTGCGAGGGTTGTGTCTCTTATATGCAAGCGTATATGCGGATCCAAGAATTTGCAGGCATAATATAGGCATAACGGCAATAATGGCTACTGTACCAAATCCAGTTGCTATTCCTGGTTCTATTACGCTTGCAACGCCATTGATAAATGGCAAAATAAATGATACTGCCATAGCACCTGTAGCCGTGCCACCAGCGTCAAATGCAATAGAAGTAAATACTTGACTATTATAGAATGATAATGCTATGCAAATAGTATAAATCGGAATTAAAAAAGCCAATAATGGAATATTATACAATGTCTTAAGCATTGCAAAGAATACTGATAATGCTACGCCGATAGATACTGTAACTAGTATTGTTTTTTGTTTGATTTTGCCATTAGTTACTTCTTCTACTTGTTTCTTAAGTACGTGTATTGCTGGTTCGGCTGCGATAATAAAATATCCAAAAACCAAACTTAGTGGAAGTAATATCCAACTAAATTCGCCACTAGCGATTTGTTTACCCAAGATTGATGCAATTGGCAAAAAGCCTGCATTAACGCCTGTTAAGAAAATTACAACACCTATGTACATATATACCAAACCCATCACAATTTTTTTGATAGTTTGCTTAGACAATTTTAACATAGTAAATTGGAATATCGTAAATATAAGTGCTATTGGCAAAATTGTAATTGCAACATCCTTAAGATATTTTACCAGTGTCAAAATTAATGTTTTTGCCACATCGCCACCCATAGTAATTGCTTCAGTTGTAACGACTATGTTGGCCTCTCTAGGTAAAAACAATCCAAATATCATTGTTGCCAGTATTGGACCCAAAGATGATAGGGCAAGGTAGCCCAAGGCATCTGATGTATTGTCATTACTATGTGTAATAGAAGCAATTCCCAAACCAAATGCTATAAGAAATGGTACTGATATTGGCCCTGTGGTCACGCTTCCAGAATCAAATATAATAGGTGTTAAATAATT
Source organism: uncultured Clostridia bacterium (assembly GCA_945921465.1). Classification (GTDB taxonomy): domain Bacteria; phylum Bacillota; class Clostridia; order Christensenellales; family UBA1242; genus UBA11490. The sequence continues at coordinate 48,356 of CAMEKS010000003.1, forward strand.
AGGGACTAAAGGTGTCAGTACAAATAATAGTGCATATCCTATTGCCAGAATAATAGATAATTTAATGCGGAATACAACCTTAAGTATGGCGACAATCAAAAATAAACCTACGCCTATTGATACAATAGAAATAAATAAAAATTGTTGACTAAATATACCCATATCAGATATTTGTTCGGCTAGTACTGCTAGGTCAGGTTCTGCAAAAGTAATAATAAATCCTATAAAAGCAGAACAAATTAGCATTAATGATAATTTCTTGCTCTTGCACAAACTTTTGCCTATGCTTTCACCCATAATGGTCATAGAGGAGTCTGTACCCAATGTAAATAAGGAAATACCAAATAACATAAATATTGCACATATGCCAAACAAAATATATGCACTAAATGACATAGGGGATATGCATATCGACAATATCAATACTATAAAAGTAATTGGTAGTATAGCGCCTAATGATTCTTTTAATTTCTTCATCAAATTTTTCCCAATCATTTTATTTCCTCCTATTTATTTTACAAGATTCAGTGCAAATAAGATATAATTAAATCATATATTAATGTTGTTTTAGAATTTAATTGCTATTTTGTCTATATTCGTACTATGCAAGGATTATAGTTTTTGAATTATAGGGTAGACCTATCAGTTTTACATATCTCTAAGACTTTCAGGAGCAACATTTATTATTCGTGGTAACAATTCATTTATAATAGCGGTCTTATAAGTTTTGCTAGTGTGTAAAGTGTCAAAAGCCATTAGTGTTGAATTTTGCCCTGGAGCCACATACTTGCCCAAACTTATAATTCGCTTCATAGTAGTCAGTGTTTCTGGGCTGATATCGTCGGTTACTTGTCCTTTTATGTTATAATTAATAATCTTAAATATTTCGCTAAATTCGGTGATAATTAATAAAACCTGTTTTTCATAAACCACCATATTTTTTACTTTTTCGGTTATTAATTTAAGAGTCTCGTATGATTTACTATATTCATCATCGATATTAAGATCATATATTTCTATTTTGCCGTCAGTAGTAATTCCGCTAGGCATATTAGAATTGGCATTAATCATTATCATATTTAATTCTGGGTTTTTTAATTCTTTGCAAAAATCTAAAGCGAATTTTCTAATATCGGTAGACTCTGGACACCAGAAGAAATTAGATGTCCCCTTAAAAATATCATATGGTGCAATATTTTTATATTTATTACAATCTAACTCTATTTTATCAAAATTGTTAGGCATGGTTGGTAAGGAAAAGAATAAATTACGATTATATTCTTCGATATTTATGCCATTAATTTTTAATATATTATCTATTTGATATCCGTATGCGTTGACTAATGGACGAGCGGATATAGTTAGTATATCGCCACGTTTTATATCATTGTCAGTTATGTCTCTCTTGGTCAATGGAATATTAATCATTTGACCCGACTCTTGTATTATACGCAAGATAGGTGGTATATCTGGTTCAATTACTACCGCGCCTTCTAATATTTCTGGTTTGGCATTATAGTCACATATAGGTGCGTTAAGCCAAGAATAACTAGAATATGATGTCTCGTAATTGTATTGAAAGTTCTTGCTAAGTGGTTTTCGTCCCATTTTATTCTCAACAGGCGTCTGTTCTCCTTGGCAGACTTTTAGTATCGATTCCACTAATTCTTGTTTTTTCTTAGTTGTAGGGGATTGTACTCCACAGCCTCTAGCTAGGCATCTTAGGTCATGGATGTCTAAATTGTTCAATCGATTAGTTACTTGTTCTAGAGTCTCGTTTTGCATATAAGCTCCTTTTCCCAAAATTTCAACTTTGTTGTAATAATTTTAGCGAAAGTTAACGGTAAATAAACTCAAATAGCTGTTTCTATAAAAATGATATTAATTAAATTAGAATACGATTATTTATAACATTTTGTTATTAACTGACAAAATTACGAATAGAAGCGTAATAATATCAATATTGCATAAAATAATGTATTAGCCTATAATATCACCAATCGCATTGCAGCAAAATTGAAAATGCATTATAATAATATTGTAATTTGTAAATTGATCTTGTAGAAATATACATACCGTTTTGTATAATATTGATTAATGTACGATATAGTATACCAAAAATATATTAATATAACTAATGTTTTTAGGCATTTGTAAATTATAATTTTATTTTTATTATGCTTATATCTATAGTTAACTCTTATTATAATTGTTTATACTTATAATAATGAACATAGTGAATTAATTACGACACCAAAGATAATGAAGATTCATATATATCAATATGAGAAGTTTCAGTAATTATAGAATTAATTCCAAAAATCTAAAATACAATATTAGCATGTTCCGACGTTTACTAAAAGATGGCGTTAAATTATGTGCTGTAGTCAAAGCAAACGCCTATAGTCTTGGGGTAGAAGAAATTATTAAATTAATTGATAAAGAAGTCGACTACTATGCAGTTTCTAATGTTATTGAGGCAAAACAAATAAGAGATTTGGGGTACAATACTAAGATATTGGTGCTGGGCGCAGTGCCTCTGACCGCCATAGAGTATTGTGCAATTAATAATATAGACATAGCAATATTTTCTATAGATTATTTGCGTGCTGTTATATGCAATGTCCCACAAGGTTATCAACTTCATATTCACCTTAAGGTCAATACTGGCCTTAACCGATATGGATTTAAGGACACAAAAGTTTTTGATAAAGCGCTTAAATTAGCCCAAAATTCAGATAATATAATATTAGATGGCGTATTTACACACTTTGCAACTAAGGATAATGATATAGATTATATTAATATCCAAAAAGATATTTTTGACAGATATTGTCAAATGTGTCCCAAAGATATAATTAGGCACTGTGCTAATAGTTTTGCTACGACTTTGTCTAGTATTTATCAAATGGATATGGTTAGAATTGGTGTTAATATGTATGGCGATATCCGAGAAGAAAGATTGTTATTAAAAGATGTCGTATCCATTGATTCGGTAATTGTAAATATCAATGATGTCAAAGCGACTCAAACTGTAGGATACGACCGCACATACAAGTCAACAAGAAATAGCAAAGTGGCTGTCGTGCCATTAGGATATGCAGACGGAATATCAAGGCGTGCTAGTAACAAAATGAGAGTTCTAATCAATGGACAATTTGCTAAAATTGTAGGGAATGTGTGTATGGATTGTTTTATGGTAGATGTCACAGATATTCCTAATGTATATGTTGGTACCAAAGTGACTATAGTTGGCAAAGATGGGGATGAACGTGTTACATTTGGTGATTGGGGCAGATGTGCAGGTACTTCTGCATACGATATTATGGTTGGGTTTAGACATGATAGGTATAATTATTTGATAGAATAATGATTTGATTAGTCGCTATTTGTGATATTTTGCTTATTACTGCATAATTAGTGCATTCATAGGCGATTTAAGAACAAATGATGAAGCACAAAGATTTGTTATATAGTCCAACTTTTTCTTAAAAAATGTAAAAAAGGTGGTTATAATTAATAATATATATAACTGAATAATTCAAATACAAATAAAGAAATATGTTAAAAGTATAATGATAAATGTCGAGTCAATATATAATTGGCTTGATTTTTTATGCTGCATATTGTACACTAGATTTAGTTAAATAGATAAGTCACATTATATGATTTTAATTTTTAGATTTTTATTTCCAACAATGTGTTAAAGAATCATTTATTGGTTATATATGTTCGCAAAATAATAAAAATATTAGTTTTTATGTGATATTAGTGGTGATTAAATTTTTAAGTATTGCTAAATAAAATAAGGGAAAAAATATAATGAGAATAGTAGCAGGTAAGTTCAAAGGAGTAATATTAAATACATTCCAATTAGATGATGTTAGGCCTACACCAGATAAGGTAAGGGAAGCGGTTTTTAGCAAAATACAATTTGACATACAGGGCAGCAATTGGCTTGATTTGTTTGGTGGTACAGGTGCAGTGGGATTAGAAGCGTTAAGTCGTGGTGCTAATAGCGTTGTTGTGGCAGATAGCAGTGACGATAGCGCTAAGTTGATTATTAGTAACTATGCAAAATGTAAAATTAGACCCGATTTGTACCGATTAAATTTCATCAAGACAATAGAGCGTGTGAGCGGATTGAATAAACAGTTTGACTATATTTACCTAGATCCGCCATTTGCCAGTAATTATGCAGAAAAAGCAATTAAATTAATTAAAAACTATAATTTATTGTCGCCTACTGGTGTGATAATTTGGGAGCATTTAAGGTCTAAGGATGTTAGCTCGTTCCAAGAATATTACAAAATAATTGACCAAAAATATTATGGAACAATTGCTGTTACTTTCTTAGGATTATGGGAGTAAATATGTATAGACTGGTCAATATCAAACAAGGTATGCCGTATTGCGATTATGCAATTTATTTAATGGAAAAAGAGATAGAATATGCTAAAGCAGAAGGTAATAGAGTCTTGGTGTTCGTTCATGGATATGGTTCAAAAGGCTATGGCGGTGTTATAAAGCATGAGGTCGAGCATAGACTAAATCTGCTAAAGAAAAATAATAAAATAGTGACATACGTGTGTGGCGATAAGTGGGGTGAAACAAATGAAGATAAAATTGAAATTTGTAAAGTTGCACCCGAATTAAATGTAAGTAATCAAGTGACCAATATCAATAGTGGTGTTACTGTGGTTTTGGTTTATTAAAAAGTATATCTAATAAGGATATGCTTTTTTTAATCATAAATTGATAAATTTCGACATATTATCTATTAATCGATTTGCTTATATGACTAGAGGCTATATGAGTGAGATTGGTTAATCAATATTAGATTGGTAGGTAATATATGGATACAGATTCAAGAGCGGAAATGTTGGCTAGATATATTATAGACAACAAAGCAACGATAAGATATACTGCAAAAATTTTTGGGATAAGCAAAAGTACCGTGCATAATGATGTATCTAATAGATTGATGGATATTAATCAATCTCTATATAATCAGGCACACAAAATACTAGCAAAAAATTTTGAAGAAAAACATATTAGAGGAGGTGCTGCGACAAAACGCAAATATGAGAAATAAAACATTCGAACTGGTTAGTATCATTATGGGTGCGTTTATTGGAGCAGGCTTTATTAGTGGTAGAGAGGTGGCAATATATTTTGCAAAGTTTGGATTTTGGTCAATTTTGTTCTCTTTTATAGTTGTTTTAATATTTTATGTTTTGATTAAATATGCGTTACTTATTGGCAAAAAATATAATATAGATGACAAAAATATGTTTATTGTGTACAATAAATATACCAATACTGTCAATATCTTAACTGTGTTTGCATCACTAATTAATATAGGTGCTATGATAGCGGGGGCATATAGTATAGGCAAAACTTTTGGCTTTGGCAATATTGGATATATATTGGCTGCTTCTCTAATTATAATAACATATCTGATTGTAAAAAAACGCTTTGGAGGCTTAAGTTGTATTAATCAGATTTTTGCTTTTACTATCATTGTAATATTGCTATCTATTTCGATAATTACAATTTTTAAGCACAATGATTTAACATTGCCTTGTACTAACACTCTATTGGGATTTTTTGGTGGATTGAGCAACTCTATAATTTATGTGTTGTTTAATATGTACCTATTGGGTATATTAATGATTCAAATAGGAGCAAGGTATGACATTAAGACCATTAATCGTTCTAGCATTATTTCTGCTATATTGATAGGTGTGCTAATTTTATTTATAAGCTTATCTATTACGTTTTCTTCGCCAAACGTTTATAATAGTGATGTGCCAATGTTAGAGGAAAGTATTGTTATTAATAATTGGTTTGCCTATGTTTTTGCTTTTTGTCAATTTATAGGAATACTAACTACTATTGTTTGCTCTACATATCTAGCTTCAAATGCTTTTGCACTTCGTATTAAGTCTTATAAATTTTCAATAATATTGTCATTATTAATTGGTTTGTTAATTTCATTTATTGGCTTTTATAATATAGTCGACTATTTGTATAAGCTAACTGGTGTATTTGGTTTGGCCTTGCTTGTGATTGTATGGAAAACGCTTCTGAAAGATAAAGGTAAAATAAAGTCTTTGAGATTGGAAACTTAATATCAAATTGATATTGGATATCAAATATAGTTATATAACTTTATTGCAAATTATTCAATATCTTTTTTTTAATATGCTATGTGTTGGTTGCCTGATTATATATTTTTGTGAAATCTACAATAATGTCTCTATATAATAATTTAGTTACTTGTAGCCAATTAAGTTTTATATTATTTAGAATTAGATAGATAAAGCACTGGGTATTTGTATATGACTAATTAATAAATTGCAAAATTAATTATTAATTGTTAATTGTTGTTTGACTAAATGAGTGTATAATAGTACAATAGATTAGTATATATATGAGGTTATATATGAAACGAATATTTAAGATTGTATTAGTAACTATAATAGTTGTTGGCTTAATGCTTGGCGCATATTTTATATTCTTCCATAGAGATAGTAATTTGTCAGTATATCATAGTGCTAATAATATGATAGAGTATAGGCACAACTATCAATTTGATAGTAGTCTTGGCGGATTGGTTGATCTGGGTTATGGTGAAAATTATGCTAATGCGTTTGATGATATTGAACATCGTGATTTAATTATAATTAGAGAAAAACTGTTCGTTGTCGACAGTGCAGACAAGTTAGAGGGCGGCACTGCAGAGAGTGGATTATTCTATTACTATGGTTATGCCAAGTATGAAGAGGCTATTTTTGAAGGTATCAAGTATTACTCTACATACACTAGCCTGGCTGGTAACGCAAAATTCCTAGCGGCAAAAGGTCATGAAAGACAAATAGAAATTTATCAGGGATATTTTAGCCAACTTACATCGATGTCTAGAGATATTATGAATAAGCAAGCAACTCTAGGAATAGAAGGTGGGATAACATATCCGGAATTATTACAAGATTATATTAACCTAAGGAATTCTTATCGTAATGCATTAAAAAGTGGTGCTGAACTGCTTATAAATCTGCGTGATTATGTTATAGAGTATGCTTATAATAACAATTATGAATTCTCTACATCTAATGTATTGTATGATTCGTTAGCTAGTACCATTATCACTGCGACCAAAGCTGACATTAATCAGGAGATAAACTATCTGTATGATGCTTCGGAGTATATTGACAAGCTGCACACATACTATTCTACATCTAGCATTTCATATGGAACAGTAGATGAGATGCAATATCTTAATGCTTATAAGTTAATGTATTTCCGTGATAGGGAAGATTTTGATAAAATATATACATTTACACATTTTCAGAAACAAGATTTGATTACAGGTAACAATATAATAAGCGCACAGATCAAGATAGACTTCTTAAGTTATGCCAGGATAGTAGTAGACCTGTTAGAGTTAAGATAGGAGGGGTGAATATGCGAAAAATATTTGGTTTGATACTAAGCATAATAGCGGTTATTTGCCCAATGATTATAACAGGCTGCACGGTTGGTAGGTCGGGTGATGATATTAAAAATTTGTATACAATTATTAAAAACAATCATACAGATATAGATACTGGCGACAATGATATATTTGATGACAGTTATACAATTAATATCTCTTATATTGATCGGATAGAGAATATTACCTTGGCTACAGCTGATACTTCTAATGCTAAGAATTTGTACACATTGTCTAATTTTTACAATTCATTGTTTCAGGCTATCTTTCGATATTTTGAGAATTGGAATGAAAGTTTTTTTAACAATATAGATAAGGTGTCAACAGGCGAATTGGGGGAGTTATATGCTAAGTTAAATTCGCTAAATTTATCCTTAATAGACTTATCTGATGCTAAACAAATTTTGGAAGATGCGGTGGTGCTAAATGGCGTAGATAATGTTTCCTCGCATTATATCACTAGCTATATTTATTTGCTTAATAATGTTGTAGAAGATTCTATTGAATTTGTTCAATATTTTAGAGAATTGCATATGTCTCATATTTTCAGGGATGACACATTATCATCTAATGCAGTATCTCGTACAATAGACGAAATGAATTTGACAATTGCTAGGATTATATATATAGATAATATTAGGCCATTTAATTTACAGAATGGCGAGTATAAGATATGTGATCTTAGTGCTTTAGTTAAGGCGTATAATTCTGGCAACCAATACGCAAGACTGGATATGTTGTCTAAGCTTAATAAGGAATTGTCTGATGCAATGGTCAATGCTTTGACGGAAAATAACGATCCTACTAGGACTGGCCAAGCAACTAAATATATGCATTACTCGGACATATTGAGACAAGATATTTTGGCACTGGATAAAATATATCAAGACATTGATTATTATAAGTTGTCATTATATAGATTTGGATTAATAGAAGGCGGGGTGGATAACTACTATATTGGCCTTAGTTATATGGATAAATTATCTTACGAATTCTTAGACAATCTGCTGGACTTTGTGGATAATACTTATATGCCTTCTTATGCTAATATTGTCTAAATTTAGGCAAATTATTAAATTTTGCATAGTACTATGAAATTTAACACAATACGGCTATTCAAAGTAGTTTTTTTGTAGCAAGATTTTGCTAAGATTGTATGTTTCAAATACATATAATTATTTGTACTAATATGTCAGTTATTGCATTTTTGGTACTAAAATTTTTGAAAATAATTTATATTATGGAGAAAGAAATGAACGATAATCAGAAGATAGCGGAGTTGTTGTTTCCTAACATAACTACAACACCAGAGTATTATTATAAGAAATATCCTAAGAGATATCTGAAAGACGGTGCGGAGGTCACTCGTATTGCACCTAGCCCAACTGGGTTCTATCATATTGGTGGCCTATATCAAGCAGTTATTGACAAGTTTGTTGCTGCGAAGTCTGGTGGCGTCTTCTATATGAGATTAGAGGATACTGACCAGAAACGAGAAATTGCTGACGCTGGTAATATTGCTTATGAGGCTTTGAGATATTATGGAGTAACCACCCAAGAAGGGTATATGGGTTCTTTAGGCGAGTCTGGTGAGTATGGTCCATATATCCAAAGCCACAGAGCAGAAATTTATCAGTCATTTGCTAAATATTTGGTATCTATTGGCAGGGCATATCCATGTTTTTGTACTAAAGCAGAAGATAAAGCTGAAATATTAGAGAGGAGAGAAAAAGAACTAGAAGAAGGAACTCTAATAATGCACGACAAGTGTCGTGAACTGACTTTATCGGAGATTGAGGATAATCTTAAAGCTGGTAAGCCTTTTGCAATTAGGTTGAAGTCTATGGGCGACCCTGACAAGACATTTACATTCCGTGATGAAATCAAGGGCGAAAGAGAGATAAGAGAGAATGGCAAGGATATTGTTATTCTAAAAAGTGATGGTATTCCTCCATATTGTCTGGCACATCTAGTAGATGATACATTGATGGGTACAACTACTGTTGTTCGTGGTGAAGAATGGTATCAGTCTTTGGCTAGTCATATAGAGTTATTTGACGCTTTTGGTTTGCCTAGATTAAAATATGCTCACACTCCAGTCATATCTAAATTAGATAATGGCAATAAGCGAAAAATAAGCAAACGTAAAGATGTAGAAGCTGATTCTAGAAGTTTCCGAATTATGGGCTATCCAAAAGAAGCAGTTGTTGAATATTTAGTGACATTAGCCAACTCTGACTTCGAAGACTGGCGTGCGGCTAATCCTGATGCAAAACTGCTAGACTTTCCTTTCTCAGTATCTAAGATTGGTTCTAACAATCCAATATTTGATTGGGCAAAATTGAATGATATATCTAAGAACATTATAGCAAGATATTCTGCAGAAGAGATCTATAATAAGTCGTTGGCTTGGGCGAAAGAATACAATATGGATTTTGCTAAGAAATTGGAAGATAACAAGGAATATGCTATATCTGTATTCAATATAGATAGGGAAATAGCAAAACCACGAAAAGATATTGCTAAGTGGGAAGATTTACCATCGTATTATGACTATATGTTCAATGAATATGCAACTCTTAATGTTGATTTGGCGCAACTAGATATGAATGTTTTGGATATTCGTAACATTGTAGAAGATTATGTCAATACATTTGATTTTGGTGCAGACAAAGATCAATGGTTTGCTAGGGTTAAAGAATTAGCAGTCAAGCATAATTTCTGTATTGATAACAAACTGTACAAAGTAGATCCAACTAAATACAACGGAAATTTGGCAAAATTTTGTACTATAATACGGGTTGCACTTACGGGCAAGACTAACACACCTGACCTATATTCAATATGTATGTCTTTGGGTAAACGAGAATTGAAAAATAGGGCTCAGGCAATTTAATATAATAGTGAATAAATTAATTCAAAGTAAATTAGACGCATTTATTTGAAGAACAAAAATGTTTTTGATTTCAAAAAGTTTAGTTTCTTATAATTGCGTCTTTTTTGTTGCTTTATTTTTATAATGTTTTATATTGTGTAATAGTTGATGTATTTCATTTATAAGATCATGATATGCTACATTTTATTTCGAATTAAATCTAGCCATATCAGAGTGTAAGTAATACTTATTATGCTAATAATTTATGATAATTACGTGAATTGTAAAATGCAATTATCCATTACAATGCGTGGTATTCATTTGCCAAAACATATCTAATGTTATATACTAACAAAGTATATATATTTATAATCATATTTTAAGGCGAACATATGATTGTATTATTACAAATAACTTCTTAAGAATAATTGTGGATATTACAAAAGGAGCAAAAATGTTAGCAATTCTTAACACATTTGGTTTGTCTGGGATAGACGGCTATAAGATTAAGGTAGAGGTTGATATTAATCAAGGTTTGCCAGGATATGAAATAGTCGGACTGGTAGGTACATCTATCAAGGAAAGTAAAGAACGAATAAAGAGTGCTATCAAGAATAGTAAATATCAATATCCGATTCTGAAAATCATAGTTAATATGGCACCGGCAGATACTAAGAAAGAAGGCCCGATGTATGACTTGCCTATTGCATTAGGAATATTATGTGCTAGTGACCAATTGCCTGTAGATAGAGTAAGGGATTATGTTGTCTTGGGAGAGCTAGGGCTAAATGGAACGGTTAACAAAGTCAATGGAATTCTTCCAATCTTGATATCTGCTAAGCAAATGGGGCTGACCAAGTTTATTATCCCAAAGGGGAATGAGAAAGAGGCAAGTTTTATAGGCGGCATAGATATTTATCCTGTATCCACATTAGCAGAAGCTGTAGGCTTTTTGCTAGGTGAAGTAGATGTACCTAAGGTAAAAGTACAAGATTTTAAGGATATATTGCACAACACCGAAGTACATAATGATTTTAAGTACGTTAGAGGTCAGTCTATTGCTAAGCGTGCATTAGAGATAGCTGCGGCTGGTGGACACAATGTGTTACTCATAGGCCCTCCGGGCAGTGGCAAAACTATGCTAGCAAAAGCTTTTCCTAGTATCTTGCCAGATCTTACATTCGATGAGGCATTAGAAATAAGCAAAATTCATAGTATTGCAGGGACTCTAGATTCTCGTATGGGAATATTAACCAAGAGACCATTCCGTTCGCCGCATCATACAGCCACTGTTATTGCACTTACTGGTGGCGGTAGATTGGCAAAGCCAGGCGAAATATCTTTGGCACATAATGGCGTATTATTTCTAGACGAAATGCCGGAATATAATAGGAATTCGTTAGAGACTCTTCGTCAACCACTAGAAGATGGCGTAATTACCATCTCTAGACTAGAAGCTACTGTTGAATATCCAGCCAATTTTACTTTGATAGCTAGTATGAATCCTTGTCCTTGTGGTAATTATGGCAGCAGCACCAAAGAGTGTAAATGTACACCTCAAGAAATTAGAAAATATTTAGGCAAGTTATCTGGGCCATTGATGGATAGGATAGATCTGCATATCGAAGTGGATAATGTCAACTATAACGACCTTAGGATAGAAGCAAATGAGGAGCCTAGTTGTAAGATAAAAGAGAGAGTGGATAGGGCAAGAGCAATACAATTAGAAAGATTTAAGGATAGTAGCAATTATTCTAATTCTAAGATGGATGATAGACAAATTAGAAAGTATTGTAAGATTGACGACGATTGCGAGGAGTTGTTGAGATTTGCTTTTGAGAAAAATAATTTATCCGCAAGAGGTTATAATAGAATACTGAAAGTTGCTAGAACAATAGCTGACCTTGCTGGAAGTCCTGATATCAAAGATATTCATGTGATGGAAGCAATATCTTATAGGTCGCTAGACAATAAATATTGGAGTTAGAATGAGGACTTTGAATAATCAAGAACGGGCGATATTGGGTATATGTTCGCAGACATCTCTAAGTTTGGGGAAAATTAAAACACTTATATATAATTTACCTGACCTTAGCACTATATTTGCTGGCAATTTATCCAATATTCCTATAGTTCGTCAAACATTGACCGAAAATGATATTATAGAACTAAATAATATAGATGAAAGGCGGCTGGATGCTTTTATTCGTCATCTTGCAAAACAAAATATTGAGATTGTTACATTTATATCGGATATATATCCTAAGAATTTGAAAGAAATACATAGTGCACCGGTGTTGCTATATGCCAAAGGTAATTTGGATTTGTTAAGCAATTCTAGCAATTTGGCAGTTGTAGGCACAAGACGATGTACTAACTATGGCAGAGAAGTAACAACTAGTTTTGTCAAAGACTTGGTTAAGCATGATATATGTATTGTTAGTGGACTCGCCGATGGCGTTGACGCAATTGCTCATGAAGCAGCATTGGCTAATGGCGGCAAGACCATAGCAGTGATAGGTAGTGGATTTAATAACATTTATCCATCTATTAACACAGCATTGTCCGAGCAGATTATTAAGAAAGGTGGTTTGTTGCTTAGCGAGTATGAGCCTGGCGAAAAGCCAAATTCTTATCACTTTCCTGCTCGCAATAGAATTGTAGCAGCATTAAGTATGGCTTTGCTACTGGTAGAAGCACCTGAGCGAAGGGGCGCTCTAATAACCAAAGAGTATGCAATGGAATTTAATAGAGAAGTATTTGTTGTGCCTGGTAGGATAACTGACTATTGTTCTAAGGGTTGTAATGATGTTATACAATTATGTCAGGGTACAATGGTGCTTAGCCCTAAGCAGATTTTGGACTACTATGGCAAAACAGTGGTTGATTTTGACAAACCTAAGGATGTAGCACAATTATCTCTTGAGGAAGAGATGATACTGCAAATTTTAGGTGTGAATGATTTGCATTACGAGGCAATCTTGGTAAGTAGCGGAATGAGTAGCGGAAACTTGAATGCATTGCTTATGAAGATGGAATTAAAGAATTTGATTAAAAAATTACCAGGCAATATATATACAAGCGTCAAAATTTAGTTTACAATTTGACAGCAATTTTGATACAATGTACTGGTTAATATATGATTGGATAGTAATGTTTATTATTTAATCTAACTTAAATTATATAGAGGTTATGATGAACTTAGTAGTAATAGAGGGTGTCGGCAAGAAAGATACAATTAAGAAATATTTAGGTAAAGATTATGATGTAGTAGCGACTAAGGGACATATTCGTGATTTGCCAGTTAAAACACTTGGCATTAACATCAATGACAATTTCAAACCTCAATACGAGATTATGCCAGACAAAGATGCTATTGTTAAGGAATTAAAAACAAAACAGGCAAAAGCCGACAAAGTATATCTGGCGACCGACCCCGATAGAGAGGGAGAGGCAATAAGTTGGCACTTGTGCTATGTCTTGGGGCTAAACCCAAATGATAATGTTAGAATCGAGTTTAACGAGATTAGTAAAAATGCGGTTACTGAGGCTCTAAAAAAGCCAAGGGCAATAGATCAAAATCTGGTTGATGCGCAGCAAGCAAGACGGGTAGTAGATAGATTGGTTGGTTACAAACTAAGTCCAATTTTGTGCAAGAAATTGCAACCAAAATTGTCGGCAGGCCGTGTTCAGAGTGTCGCTTTGAAGTTGATTGTAGATAGGGAAAAAGAAATTCAGTCATTTGTGCCAGAAGAGTACTGGACGCTTAATGCAAATCTATACAAGATGTCTCCTGCTGATACATTTAAGACAACTTTGACCAAGATTAATGGCAAAAAGCAAAATATTAATAGCAAAGAAGAAATGGATAAGGTGCTTGAAGCATTGAAGTCGGGACAATTTGTTGTTAAATCAATTAAGAAAACTGTAAGCAAAGTGCATCCTTCGGCACCATATACAACAAGTACTATGCAGCAAGAAGCTACTAGCAAACTAGGTATGACCCTTAAGAAGGTAAGTTCGTGCGCACAAGAATTGTACGAAGGAGTTGCATTGGGTAGCGAAGGAAAGACCGCGCTTATCACATATATTCGTACAGACTC
>CAMEKS010000004.1 GCA_945921465.1 uncultured Clostridia bacterium
GTTTCCATAGACTCGCAGTTTGGGCAATCGCTGCAATCTGTCATAGGCGCTTAACTTCTCCCTTAGCCGCTTATCCTTGCCACACACCGCCAAAACATTGATATCAGGAAAATCTTTTGTCAATTTCTTGACCATTCTGCCCATTGCCGATCCGTCATACGCACCGCCCACCACCAATGCCGTAAAGTTGTCATTATTAATATTAAGCATTTGCTTCGCTTCTAATTTAGATATGCTATTTTCTATTTTGGATACAATTGGGATTCCCAATACCCGAACACTTGCAATCCCCATTTTGCGATAAGTTTTTGCCATTTCTTCACTGGCCACTACATATGTATCCAAATTCTTTGCTAGACTAAGATATGGAGTGACAGCATAATCTCCAGCAACAAATATCGTTCTGGCTTTTGCAACTTCCTTTAACCCATCTCTCATCATATCCGACACAATAATCGCTGCAAATATATGTGTGCACACTATCACATCTGGCTCGTAACTATGCACAAATGCCTGCACACATTCCTTCGCTTTCCCAATATATTTTTGGGCGAGTTTTCGCTTTTTATCATCACTGTCGGCTTCTTTGCATTTGACATATCTCCCCGCTTCTAAGTTATGCGCCATACGCTGTGCAATGGTGTAATAACCATTTAGCCTTATGTCTAGTTGCTTATTGTTCTTAATAATATCCAATGTCCTAAATGACACATCAGAATGATTAATTGCCATTGCGTTGGTTAGTGCTCGCGCAATAATGTTATAATTATCCCCCGACGATAATGTCAATATCAATACCTTTTTCATTGTTATTTGCTCCACATATTTTACCAAAGTCTTCATTCTTGATTAATCGGCTTGTGCTGAAGTTATAAATCATTTAATATCTTTGTCTTGCCTTTGTCACACTCTTTTTTTGGGCGTAAACATCATATATAGATAACTTTGTAGCACACAGATCCATACGCCAATATAGCCTAAGATGTTGTATTTCAGAACCGTGTTGACAACTTGTGTCTGCTGCTGCATATAGCAAAATACCATAATCAATATAGATAGTACAAAAATTACTAGAGCCACAATCACATTAACTGGTGACAATCTATAGCCGCACCAATTTAATATATTAAGCACTAATAGTACTACATTTAGGCCCATTACCGCTACATACATCCACATCGCTACTAGTATATTGACCGAATTGATATACATCGAATAATCTACATCGGCTTTGTTAAGTAATATTAATAGTGCCTGCTGCGGTTCGGAAGCACTGGCATAATCGGCTGGGGCAAAAAGTGTGCGAATAATATCCAACCCGCTCACCATTTGAGGCTCGGCATTATGCCCCGACCACGCTATACTAATCTTAAATATTGGCAAAAACAAAGTAGCAATCCCACACAATATTAGCACTAGACAAATTGCCACCGCCAATTTATTTACTGGCTTTTTAGTCATTTGTTTATTCCTCTTAATCTCTGCTATGTTATAATTATGTTATCCAATCTATCATATATTTGGATAGCAATACTATTTTATTTTTTTTTGAATGCCCAATTCAAACAAATCCTTGACTAGGCATAGCTTAAAATATAATGACAAAATTTTATTGTATTTTATACAGTTTCGACTGTATTCCGTTGCAGCAACATCAACAGAATGCTTATCATATTGTTACACAATCACCGCTATAAATGCTGTGCATGCTATTAATATTTGCCCTATATAGTATGTTGTGTGATTGAATATTTGCAACATATTATTTTTTGCTTTGCCGCCAAAATATTGCATAGATAATATTAAGTCTGACAACAAGAAGAATCCAAGTCCAATAGCCAAACCAATAAAGGCAAGATTGTTGATGGCCAATGCGATTGCCAATGCAGTAACAAAATATAGAACAAATGTGTATACGAACGCAACAATGATATTCTTGCCAAAATCAAATTTCATCAATTTGGTTGTAGCAAAATATGTGGCAACGGTCAGCACTGCCGCAGCACCAAATGCAATCAATATAGGTGTCAACACGTTAATTTCGTATGTGCTCGCCATTCCTAACATCCCTATAGTGTACATAAGATGCCCTACGCCAAATGCAGCAAATCCTGCATTGAGATATTCATTCTCGCTCTCGGAATAGGTAACCTTTAGATCAAGCACTATATCCCCAATTAGCCCTGCAACTAGGCCAAGCAGTATTGCCATATTTCCACTAGATGTATATCCAATTTTTTCGACGCTTAACGCAAAAAGCATTACAAAGCAAAAACTAGCAAGCGCCTTGGTTATAACTGCATATATACTAGCCCCATACGACCTAACATATATGAAAACTCCTGCAAATAAAACACTCGCCATAATTAGTATAAAAACTGCACCATTTAATGTCATAATTACTTTTTCATCCCCCCTATATAATATCCAAGATATATAATATTATATATATAATCATATATAAGTGTATCAAATAATCTTAGAAAATCAAAATTGATATTAATGATAATAAATTTTTCTTACAAATTTAACAAAATTTGTTGCAAAATTAAATACAAATATGTTACAATGCTCTTGCGTAAACAATATTGACGCTGGTCATTAACAATGTATTGTCAATGAGCACAACTATTATCCGATATTCTAATTGGATATATCAATTAGATAATCTGCACAATATCAAGTCTATTATGTTTACGATAATCATACAACAGCTTTGCCGAAATGGCGGAATGGCAGACGCACAAGACTCAAAATCTTGCGAGGGCAACTTCGTGTGGGTTCAAGTCCCACTTTCGGCACCATACAAGTATAAAACGAACCTAAGGGAATTTCTCCTAGGTTCGTTTTTTTATTCTGCCAGACGTTATTATCTCAATAATCTAATGTGTTTATAATTTGTAATTTTGTAATAATTCTTTTCTATTTATTAAGTATCAAATTGAAAGAAACGGCTATTAGAATTTGCGAACTAGAGATATTAGACGCACATAGGCACAAATAGTTATAAAATTTGGCATAAGTAAAGCCAATATGTATAAGCACTACTAATGGTATTATAACGCGACAGATCTCGCATTGATTATATAAAAATGGCTAAAAGTGGCAACTCTACAGCCAACTCTACTGACAGTAGAGTTGTATTTGTACACTCTATAATGCTGTGTCTAAGGCTTAGACAAATATTCTTAACATTAGAGCAACAATATAGATGAGCCGTGCTATATTATAAGTAGTCTTAATGACAAAACGTGCGATCGGTAGTGGCGTAATATGTGTAATTCTCAATTTATCTAACATATATTGTTTATATACAATTTTTTATTTTAGATAATTTGTTTCAAAACAGCGCTTGTGTGCTTTGGCCAAAATATAATTACTCGGCTTTGCACCACAACCCACCTAAAATGATATTATAAAAGGAATTAGAAATATGGAAAAAATTATAATTTCAGCGGAGGCAACTTGTGATTTGCCACGCGACATAATTGAAGAAAATGATATAAGGATAGTTGATATGGATTTCTTAATCGATGGTACTGTATATAACACTGCCACCGATGATGTATTGTCGACTAATCTATATGGCAGAATGAGGCGATGGGCCAAGACAAGCACCAGTCAGGTTAATGAAATTGCATATCAAGAACATTTTGAAATGTTATTACGCAAAGGTTATACGGTTATACACCTTGCGCTTAGCAGCGGATTGAGCGGAACATATTACACAGCGGTCAAGGCGGCTGCTGGACTTAATCAATGCTATGATAACAAAGTATATGTGATAGACTCGTTGTGTGGATGCTCGGGCCAGGGCTATTTGGCAGTACTGGCCAATCAGTTTGCTAAGACTGCCGATAATATTGATCAAGTCTTGCAATTTATAGAAAAAACAAAGCATAATATTAATCACTACTTTACAGTAGACAATCTAAAATATTTAAGCAACAGCGGCAGAATCAAGACCGGAATAGCAATAATAGGCAATGTTCTTAATATCAAGCCTGTAATGCGTATGGACGAAAGCGGCAGTATAGTGGCTGTAAAAAAGGTAATAAGTAGAAAAAAATCGCTACAGGCCCTGTATGACAAATTTGTTCAATCTGTCAGCCCAGACTGCAAAATGGTATACATCTCTCACTCCGATTGCTATAATGATGCCGAGTATGTCTTTAACCAGATCAAAGTCAATTATCCAGACATAAATGTTGTAATAACCAACTTGGGTCCGGTTGTTGGCTCGCATTCTGGGCCAGGCACTGTCGCCATTTATTTCTTAAGCGACAACGGCAGATAACTTTTCGACTTAGCACAAAAGATTGCGCATCGTTTCAAATACAATAATAATGAAAATTGATATAATATTTTGATTAATTATATTAATTAAAATCAAATATATTAAGTTATCGGAAGTTAGACACAAACGCACCCGATAGAGTCGTTTGTATTTAATGGATATTAATACAATATTCCCATATATGGTGATAATAGGAATTGGATATTTCTATTAAAACAATGTTACTGGTCCCAAATTTTTAATTTTTGTAATTATTTTGTTTTGAGAATATTGATGTGGATAGTATAATATAAATATAATAAAATTGTGTATTGCCGTAAAGGCTGCTAATTTGATACTAGCGGAAAGTATTTTAACTATGTGTTATATAGATTATCTGATTTCTTATCCAAAAGTATTAGAAGAGTCTCTTGTATATAACCGCTGTTAATTTATGTAAATATCGCTATTAAAGGCGCTTGCAACAGCAAAATTGAGTTGCAATCAAAAGCGTAAGCGAGCCTACATCACTTAGATTTGGTCAAATTGGGGTGTGAGGTTATAGGCTTTTCGTCAACCTATACATCCAATGATATGGTAAGTTTGCACAGAAAAAGGAGAATTTATATGGGATCTTTAGCAATAGTACTAGTAGTGGGAATTGTAGTAGTATTGGGCATTATAGTTGCCTTTATGTTTATCAGTTTTTACAACAAATTTGTCAGGAGCAGGAATGAGGTAGAAGAAAGCTTTTCTACTATGGATGTGTATATGAAGAAAAGATACGATCTAATTCCTAACTTAGTTGCAACCGTAAAGGGATATGCAAAGCATGAAAAAGAAACATTAGAAGCAGTAATTAGTGCTAGAAATCTAGCGGCAAGTGCCAAAACAACTGAGGAAAAAATTGCTAGCAACAACACTCTTAACAACACTCTTAAGGGTTTGTTCGCAGTCGTTGAGCAATATCCTACGCTACAAGCCAATAGCAACTTCCAAGACTTAATGAATCAATTAAAAGCAATCGAAAATGATATTGCGAACGCAAGAAAATACTACAACGCACGAGTTAAATCATTTAATACTAGTATCGAGGTATTCCCTGGTAATTTGTTCGCCAAGATGTATCATTTCACCAAGTATCCATTCTATGTGGTAGAAGACGAACAAGAGCGTAAGAATATTAAAGTTGAGTTTTAATCAACCAAATCTGTAATAAATAAAACAATAACAAAAAACATTGCTATGACTCAATGGCAATGTTTTTTTATAAATTGTTATAATATTTTAATTGCTTATATTTTTGGGGTTTTGTAAATAACGCTGTATATATTTAATAGAATACAAATTAATTTTTTAACACAAAAAGTATTTCTTTTTATTTTTTTCAAATTTTAATACTGCCGCAATAATGACTATTAATAAATAGATAAGCAGTGTTTTATCGCCGTCTGGTATATGCTTTTGGCAATATTATAATTAGCAGGCGAGGTTGATGCAAAATACTCCATCATTACTCCGCTATTAATTTCTAGCACTTGCAACTTGCCGTTAGTGTCCTCTATAATATCCACAGCCGCAAAGCGAATGTTAATAAGTCGCACAATTTTTTCTACAATATTTTTAATTCTATCTAACTTATTTGCGTCTGTCAAGATCTCGGGAATAGAGCCCTGCCCCAAATTGTGTTTCCAGCCAACAATGATTTTTGCACCAATTTGCGGCACTGCTTGCATATCCAGCCCGGGCATAATATTATCGTCTGCAATGTGCATTTGCGCCAAAAGTTCTGCCACGCTATGCTTGCCATCTCCTGTGACAAATGGGCGAATCTTAGAATATACTAGCATTGGCTTGCCATCTTCTATTATGGTTCGATACTCGGCAACAATATCTATCTTTGGGCTAATAGCCAAGTACTTGGTGCTAGATAATATCTTGTCAACTGCAGCATCTAATTCTGCCTGAGTTTGGCAAAGTTTTACGTTGTTGCCACCCGTCCCCTTGTTCGGTTTTATCACTACCGCACCATATTGCTGCAACATACGCCTCATCGCCGCACGCTCCGCCGATACTACACTGGCTTTGGCACTGCTAAGATCAAAATATTTGTGTGGTACACACTCTATCCCATCCCCAGCAAAAACCTCTGACAATGCCGACTTGTCATCACATAGCCTGCACACAGCAGCGTCGTTAAGCGGAAATTTGTATCCATATATAATAGCACTCTTGTCGCCATAAGAGACCTTATTAACCCAGTCTCCCTCGTACTGCTTTAACTGAAATTTATTCTCGTCGCAGATCTCTTTTAATATTTTGCTCATAACCCTCTCTGGATATATCATATCACACCCCCCTATTATTGTAACACCAGCACAACTCGTACAGCAAATATTTTTGCTACCAACCATGATAGTTTTATCAAACACTAACATATAATATAGATTGACTCTATCCCTCATCTAAGACGGAGTATAGTATATACCAGTTTATTATTAGTTAGCGCTTACCCTTGCATCACTCATCTTGTCTGCATACTCTTAACTATATAATCTAATAATTTTGCCGAGTTGGATTGTATATCACAATACAAACAAATTATATAAAAATAATAAAAAATATATATTTCTAATACCTTGGCTTTGTCGCCGCTAGCATAGAAATATATATTTTGTTGTTGTATTAAATATTAGACTATTGCATTATTGCTCTATTTACACATCGACCATTAAACATTAAGCAATGTTTATTCGGCAACCTTGCTCATATCTTGTTCAAACAATATCTTGGTCTGATTAAGTGCGTGTATCTGTATAGTTGTACGGTTCATTGGTCCCGTTATTAAGAATACCTGACCACGCCGTGCTGATACAATAGAGTCTTTCTCTGAGTCATTAATTCCTCCCGCATTACGATACAAGGCAATTAAGTCATTGATATCATTAGGAGACAATGCCAATATCATAGAATACTGACAGGCGTTGATGATTGCTGTAGACTGTGTGGCAATTTCTTCCGATCCGACAAAGTCTTTAATATTCTGCGTAATAATGATTTGCATTCCGTTGTATTTACGGATACGCTTTGCCATCTGCGCCATAAAGTCTAGCGCTATTGGGTATTTCTTGTTAATAAATACGTGCGCCTCATCGACGGCCACAATAACACGCCTATGATCTTCTTCTTTCTCCTCATTAGCAAAATATTTTAGGTTAAAATCACGATTTTTGATTATTTCGTTATCTAAGTATTTGAATACCAATAGCATCTGTGCGTTCGAAATAACATCGTTACGGTTAGAAATAAGTGTACGGAAGCTAAAGCATATAAAGTTTTCGTTAGTCCGAATAGATGTAGGTCCGTTCCATAGGTTACTATTACGACCGCCCGTAGCAAACTTTTCGATATATATACGAACCGTCTGCAAATTACGCAAGTGATACTCGTCTTTTTCGTTTGCGATTTTCTCATCAACCAATTCTACCAAATCGTCAAAAATAGGGAAATCTTTCGGTGCTATCTGGCTAACATCTGTGTCATATCCAATGCCAAACCTCTCGTACAATTCGGCTACTGTAGAGTTTAATTGCTCGAATGCATCAGGGTTAATTCCTGGCAAAATCAGTTTGAAAAATTGCTCCAAGAACTGCAAGTGTGCATTATAAGAATCATCTTGCGCGCCCTCTTCCGCCTCTAGAGTAGCATAGATGTGGAATGGGTTAAAGATACCATCAGTACTTGTTCCTACATCTATAATTTTACCATTAAGGTTTTTACACAACGTTTCATACTCGTTTTCGGGGTCTAGTATGAATATACGCGTATTATCCGCTGCGAAGTTAGTTAGCAATGTCTTGGTTGTATATGATTTACCTGCACCAGACTTACCTATAACCATCATATTAGAGTTAACACGCTCCGAATTACGTGCAAAGAAATTAACAAACACTGGATATGCATTGTATCCTAGATAGAAACCACGGTCATCTTGTAACATATTACTAATAAATGGAAATCCGCTAGCCAAACTGTCGGTCTGAATTCCCCTTTGGTATGATTTTAGCAAATCCAAAGTAGAGATATTGGATGATACAAATCCATCAATCTGCCGACCAAAGTTTTCTGAAAAACGGAACCCGTTCTGTCTCAATACCGACCTTACTTCTTTCTTAACTTTGTCTAGTGCCATAATATGAATGTTTACGTTATAAAGATTTTGGTTGTTATTCTCTAGGTTCTGCAGCAATTCTCGCAATGTTTCGTAATGGGTCTGAGTCTCAATCTTCTTACTGGTCTTCATATCCTTACCCATCTTGGCCTCTACTTCCATCAAGCTCTTATCAATTTGCTTCTTTGCTGTGTACTTGTCTATCTGCTCACAGTTGACAACCACGCGGCTCTCTTCTAACAGAAATAGTGGGAATAACCAAGCATTGCCGATGTCTAGAGGATAATCTGTCACCACAAATGACCTATATTCTTTACCATCGATCTTGGTGGTTTTAAGCTTAAAATCTACTTCATTTGGCATTGCCCATTTTATCTTTTCCTTCTCTGTTATAAGTTCCAACTCACGCTCGTCCATGTCGTCTGTAAAGGTACTTTTAAGGAAAACAATTATGTCATTACCCTTCAATTCTTTGGTAAAAACAGGGTTTGCCCCACCTTCTAGCGATGCTACCATTGCGCCCACCGCAGACTCTAGCGCCTCACGGTCCCTATCGTATACTACAATGTAATATCCATCCTTAATTATCTTATTGTCGTGATTTAGATAATTAATATGCTCTAGCCTCTCTTCGAATACAATACTTCTAGGATCAAGTTCGTCTGGATTATAAAGGCCACGATCTCTCATATCCATCAGGGTGTTATACTTTTCGTCTTCGTATTTCGCCATCTCGTCCAGCACCATTGGCTTACGAGTCTTGACTATAGAAAATTTTTGATTGGCATTAAGCCTAGACAAAGCCGCCGCAAACCCCGCAACCACAGCATCTTGCTTATCATCAGTTAGCAATCCAAAGTTCATAGGGATTACTTCTACAACTTTGGCATAATAACCTCCATAGAATGCAATGTATTTGTCGGTATTAATGCCCTCAAATGGCAAAATTCGGTCAACACTATCTACGGCCCTTTTCGCATCTTTGAAATATTTTTTCTTATAGGACATAAATTTGAACATCAGCACCAAACCATAATACAGCCTAATACCTTCGGATACATATATAAATGTTGTACCCCATACTGCGGCAAAACCCAACGCAAAAAATATACTTAGTGGAAATGGCAAAATATTTGCAAACATCAATAATAATGTTAGTACTATACCCAACAACATCATACATATGTCTATTATCCCAAAACCACGGAATACTTCTATTTTGACTTTACTTTTTCTAGGAATATGCCTTACTGTCATACTCTGCCTCTCCTTTTTTTTTATTAAAATCCTTGTTTCTTACTTGCAAAACTTTACGACTATTATTAATCCGTTAGATTTGTTTTGCATAATTAATATTATTAAAAAGTAATCATTTAACAAACCTGTGCGAGATTGTATCTTTAATAAATTTATTTAAGCGGAATGTTTGTTTCGAATACTCATACTATGACGATGATAATAGTATTCAAATACAATATATTACTTACTTTATAGTAGTATATATCAAATTAGTTAAAATACAAAATAATTACACAATCGTTGTTATTTTGCATTTTTTAACTAAGCACCTTCATACTTGCTACAAATATTGCGGCAATACACACTATTACGCACCCATGCTGCGTTGTTTGAATTAAAAAATATATACATCTGTATGCTCAACCATGTATTTCTATATTTAATTTGATTTTCGCCCAATATACACTATCTTGCATTCCAGCCGACTAGCGTCGTCTGACTCATAGATTGTTTCCTTCTTCATATTGTCTTAAGGTGTCTAAAAAACAATCGCAAAGTATCCTTATAGTTCAATCTATGACTGACTATAGTGAGTAGTGTACATTCGTAAGTATTATCTACACTTTTATTTTACTATCATTAACCAGTATTTTGATAATTCGCATCAACTACAGCTTGGTATAACTTGTGCAAATCCCACAATCTCACACATCAGAAATTTTTCTCGAGATTAAATGACAATAAAAAAATCTATGCGTATCGTCGACACGATCGCTTCATAATGCTATAAGGCATCATAGAGCAACGCTAGAATAACGCAAAGATTCTAATTAATTATATCTATTTAATATTTATTTCACTTAATCAAAGTAAATTGTCCAGTCTCTTTCTCATAGCCGTAACCGGTCTTGGCTATTTCTTTAACTTCTTCTGCAGTTAGATTATTGCTACTGCTTTCTTTGTTGCCTATATGATTAACTGCCTCGTATACATTTCCACCATAATTGCACATTTCTAGCATAAATAATCGACTTTTTGGCTCAATAACCGTGCCGTCAGCATTGCGTATTGCGGGCATATTTTTGTCAATATAACGCCTAGAGTAAGTTGTATATAATCCGCGTATTTCATCCATCTGGCCTTTGCTTAAATTTTTGATTTTATCTACATAACTAAGCATATATCCAGTCACTTCTGCCTTAATTAATTTGTCGGCAGGTACATTAATCTCTTCGCCATTGATTCCATTTTCATCTATTCGTCGTTGCAACTCTTTAATAGAAGTATAACTGGTTAGCGGAGTGCTTTCTATCATTATATCCGATTGTGGATTATAATACATATTGTTATAATCTGATTTGTCTAAATAATTAGCTTTGGCTGTATTAAGTATTTTATCAAAATCCGCCAATTTTACAGTTCCGCTTCTAGCAAAATTATTAGCTTTCATCAGATCCAAAATTTCGTTTCGAAATCTATAGAAGTGATACAATGTGGGCAAACTAAAATAATCAATTGGGCTCTTTGGGTCCTTTGCTTCTTTCTTTTTGTCAATAGGCAGAGCGTCATACTTCGCTTTTGCTTCGTATAATGGTTTAGCAAATGAATTAAAAGTATTTTGACCCAAAAATACTTCCATTATTCGGCTATTAACATAAGTAGGCACCTGTTCCAACCCACATCGCTTAGCGACCGAATTAATCGTTAATTTATCTTCGCCATTAACAGTAAGAGGATTGTCTTGATATGCTATTAGTGCCCTCATATCACGCCTTAAGTTGTATTCATCTACACTATAATTATGTCTTTCTAAATACGACATTGCCTCTTTTTCGCTAAATATTTTATACTCTACTTTCTTATATTCTCGTTTTGCCATACTAACCTCCGCTAGTGTTTGAAAAAATATTTTCTATCTATACAATACAAATTATTTATAACACAGCATTACATTTGTCTTTTCAAAGATAATTTTCATAAAAATCAACAGTAAGACATATTTTTATCAATATATTAAATTCAATCAATATCTATAATTATCTATAATTCAAACAATACAGATACTATTTATTAAATATATTATATATTTTATCTAAGTCATCGGCAGTATAATAACTAATTGTTATTTTACCACGCTTGTTGTTACCAACGATTTGTACTTTTGTACCAATCTCTTTAGTAATTTGCTCCTCAAATGCTTTTAATTCTATTGGCAAATCTCTCTTTTGCTTGGTTTTTAATTTAGGATTTTGCAAATCTTTAACTGCTTTTTCCATATCGCGCACAGTTATACGCTTTGTTATAGCCATATTTGCCAATTTTAATTGAACCTCTGGATTAGAAACAACCACAAGGCTTCTAGCATGACCTGCACTTAGCTTACCTTCTTCAACCAATTTAATTACTTCGGGAGAAAGCGACAACAATCTAAGCGTATTAGCAATTGCAGATCGACTTTTACCAAATTTAGAACTGATAGTCTCTTGAGTCCAGTTAAATTCAGTCATTAATTCATCAATAGCCCTAGCAGTCTCTATAGGATTAAGGTCTTCTCTCTGAATATTTTCTAGCAGAGCAATTTCTTTAATTTGCATATCGCTATAATCACGAATTACTGCAGGAATAGTTTTTTTGCCAGCTAATTTACTTGCCCTAAATCTTCTTTCACCTGCAACAATAGTGTATCTTTTGCCATTCTTCACCACAATGATTGGTTGTACAACACCATATTCTCGTATACTTTGTGCCAATTCTTCTAGTGTATTAGCATCAAAATTTTTTCTAGGCTGCTTAGTGTTATTGTCAATAAGTGACATTTCTATGTCGACAACACTATTGTTATTGTCAGCAAGTGTAGTTTTATTAGCCATAACATCGTTCTTATTTTCTAATATATTAGATACTTCTTCGTCTCTATCTAATATCCCCAATAACGAATCTAATCCTCTTCCTAATCTATTACTCATATTCTACCTCACCTTTTGTTTATTTAAGAATTCCTCTGTCAGTGTTCTATATGCCACAGCACCAGCACATTTAGGATCATATATACATATTGGTTCCCCATAACTTGGCGCCTCAGCCAATCTTACATTTCTAGGAATAACCGTCTCATACACCTTGTCCTTAAAATACTTTTTCAAATTTTCTGCAACTGATGTATATAATGTACTCCGATTATTTTTCATTGTAAGAACAATGCCTTCTATATTAATATTTTCATTAAGATGCTTCTTAACCAACTTGACAGTGTACATTAATTGCGTTATACCTTCCATGGCCAAAAACTCGCATATTATAGGGATTATTACAGAGTCGCATGCAGTCAAAGCATTGATGGTTATTAACCCTAAGGAAGGCGGACAATCGATGCATATATAATCATATACATCTTTTACTTCAGCAAGTATTTCTTTCAGAATATATTCTCTCCGCTTCATTTGCACCATTTCTATTTCTGCACCAGCCAAATCAACATCACTTGGTATCAAATCGCATTGAGACACCTTGGTAGGCATAATTACCTCCGCAATATTGCTTTTGCCAGACATAATATCATAAATTGTTTTATATTTTTTCTCTTTATCAAATCCAAATGATGAACTAGCATTGCCCTGAGGATCTATATCCACCAATAACACCTTTTTACCCATCACAGCCAAATAACTGGCCATATTAACGCAAGTAGTAGTCTTGCCCACGCCGCCTTTCTGATTAAGAAATGCTATAATTTTACCCATTTTTCGTGCCTCCTACATTATTTGTATATATTTAGTATATCATAGGCTTAATGTTTTGACAATTTTTCACCATACATTTTTGCATTTTTATATTTAATAAATACCCACATTTATTGTTTCTACCAACTTTATCATATAAATATTTTTGCATTCAGGTTTTTATTACAATACATTGTTTCACGTGAAACAATTATATTAATCAGTATTTATTTTTAATATAAGGTCAAAGAAAATTAATTTAATTATATAGACGAATTAATAATGTTTCACGTGAAACAATTATGTTAATCAGGTATCTCTTTTTTGATATAAGCATATAGATAATTAATTATATGTGTATATTAATAATATTTCACGTGAAACAAACTGTATTAATATAATTATATATATCAGTTTATTAAAACAACAAATAAATATATCTTCTATATTCATTTTTGAATCTTGTTCTATATACACTTTTGTATTTTGTCTAATATTTATTACAGATTTAATAAATTATTATTTTTTGATAATGTGATTATAAGAATATCAAAATGTTTCACGTGAAACATTTTGATTAGATATGTATTTTTAGCATTTCAATTGTATAAATATTGAGATTAATATTATAAATAGGCATATAAAATACAAAAAAACACCACTAAAGTGGCATTTTTCTTACTTTGTTCTGCAATCTAGGATAACTTGCGGAAGTATATCCATTTTTTTCAAATATAAGGATAGTTCTATCAGAGTTTATTTCTTCGATATGAATATCAAGTCTCTTAACTAATTTACAATTCAATTTATTGATAGCATTATTTGCTTCATTTATTTCAATATCAACATTGCTTCCTTTGTATACAATAAATTGTCCAGAAGTTTTGATTAGAGGAATAGCATATTCTAATAATGATCTAAGTGGCGCAACTGCTCGAGAAACACAGTAGTCATAACTTTCTCTATACTGGCATTTGTGTGCAAAATCTTCTATTCGAGTATGAATTGCATTAATATTATTTAATTTTAGATGATTTGTTATTAAATTATTAACAAAATTTACTTTCTTAGCCACAGAGTCGATGAGAGTAAATCGTAAACTGTTATTAATTATCTTGAGTGGCACACTAGGAAAACCCGCGCCACATCCAATATCAACAACTGACGAATTATCATTAATTAACATAACAGGTAATATACTGTCTAAAAAGTGTTTATAAAACACTTCATTATTATCTACTATGGCAGTTAAATTATATTTGGTGTTTTCTTCTACCATTAATTGATAGTAGAGCACAAATTGTTCATATTGTTGATTGGTAATATCAATTCCGTACTTTTTACAAATGTGTACAAATTGTTCACTAGTCATTATAAATTCTCCTTTCTTAAAATGCAATAATTGTATCATTGTCCGTCTACGCCAAACAGTCACTTTGGATCTATTAATCAATACCATTATTTAATTAATAAATTGTAATCGATAAGAGTTGTGAATAACATAACAAATCAAAAAATATAAACTCTCTAATTAACAACAATTACATACAAATTAATCTTTGGGTGCATTTGCGAGTATTTTTGATAACAAAATTCACTTATAGTAATTAATGCAAAATATGGCTTAATTAAGCCATTTTATTAGATTTTATAGCAACAGTTAATACCGCTATATCTGCTGGACTAACACCAGATATTCGGCTAGCCTGTCCTAAAGTCAAAGGCCTGACATTATTTAATTTCTGTTGTGCTTCTATTCTTAATCCCTTAATCTTGGAATAATCAAAATTAACTGGTAATTTAACATTTTCGTTTTTCTTAAATTGATTTATTTGAATATCTTGTCGATCTAGATACCCTCTATACTTTTCTTCTACCTCTATCTCTTTTAGATTTTGCATTTTGAACTTAGATAAATCAATAATCGTTGCCAAATCTTCGATAGATATGTTTGGTCTACGCAGTGCTTCAACTAAGCTTAACCCACTAGACGGAAAATTCTCTAACTTGGCTTCGAATAACTTAGCAAGGTCTGACTTTATCCCATATCTAGTTTGTAAAAAATCCCTAATTTTAGCCAATTCTTTAATTCTTTTCTGATATATTCTATATCTATGATCATCTACCAGACCAAATTTTCGTCCAATTTCTGTCAATCTAAGATCGGCATTATCTTGACGAAGTGACAGTCTATATTCTGCACGACTAGTCATCATTCTATAAGGTTCATTAGTGCCTTTTGTAACCAAATCATCTATAAGAACACCAATATAACTATTGTCTCTAGTTAGTACTAATTCTTCTTTACCCAAAACATATCTCGCAGCATTAATACCAGCAACAATTCCTTGTGCACCAGCCTCTTCATATCCACTAGTACCATTAACTTGACCAGCGCAATATAAGCCATTTATCATTTTACTACCAAGTGTCGGGTATAATTGAGTACTCTCAATAGCATCATACTCTATTGCATACGCATCACGCATTATATGAGCGTTTTCTAATCCTTCTAGACTGTGCACCATTTCTTGCTGTATATAACTAGGCATAGAAGTGCTAAATCCTTGTATATATACTTCTTTTGTTGACAGTGCTTCTGGCTCCAAAAATAATTGATGACGATCTTTATCGGCAAATCTAACAACTTTTGTCTCTATACTTGGGCAATATCTTGGTCCTTCGCCTGTTATTAATCCAGTATACATAGGCGCTTTGTCTAAATTGTCTTTAATTATCTGATGAGTATGTTGATTAGTATAAGTAAGATAGCAATCAATCACATTTTTAGGCGATTTTGTTGTAATAAAAGAAAAATTCTGAATATTATCATCGCCTTTTTGAACTTCTAATCTAGAATAATCAATAGTATCGCTATGAACTCTAACAGGAGTACCTGTCTTAAAACGTTTTATATTAAAACCAAGATTAATTAATGATTGAGTCAGCCTTGTAGCATTGGCAAATCCATTAGGTCCACAGTCTTTGGTATAATCACCAATTATTATCCTACTATTAAGGTATACACCTGTAGCAACAACCACTGCCTTACAAGAATAAGTATTGCCTTGAGCAGTTTTAACTCCAACTACTTTGTTATCTTCGGTTAATATATCACTCGCTTCTCCTTGAATAATGGCTAAATTAGGCAGTTTTTCTAACATTTGCTTCATTGATGTATGATAAGATACTTTATCAATTTGTGCACGCAAACTTTGTACAGCAGCACCTTTAGAAGCGTTAAGCATACGCCTTTGGATTGTGTTACGATCTGCCATTATTCCCATAACTCCACCTAGCGCGTCGATTTCACACACTAAGTGCCCCTTTGCTGTCCCTCCAATACTTGGATTACATGCAAGAAAAGAAATGCTATCCAAATTAAGGGTAAGCAAACACGTTTTGCAATTAAGTTTTGCAGCAGCACAACACGCTTCTACACCAGCATGACCACTACCAATCACAATAACATCATAATCCATAGTATAATCTCCAATTTTTTACACTCTAGTATACAACAAATTACAATAACAATTCAATATAAATAAACAAAGTATTAAAAAAAGTTATTCACAATTTTATATTAATTGTGAATAACTATTATATAATTTTATTTGCCTACACAAAACTTAGAAAATATTGTATCTATAATTTCTTCTACTTCAGTCTCACCAGTTATCTCACCTAGTTTTAACCAAATATTCTTAATATCAATACTACAAAGATCTAAATTAATATTAGAACCTATAGAACTAATAGCGACATCAGTCAATTCAATTGCCGCTTTAACAATATTAATATGTCTTAAATTAGTTAATAAAATATTACTACTAAGGATTGATTTGTCAAATATTAAGTCATATATCATATCTTTAAGTTTAATTATATTTTCATTGTTTTTGGCAGATATTATACATTTTTTGTCAATATCTAATAAGTTATAGTCAGCAACAATTTTATTGTCTGACTTATTAATTACTAATATAATATTATTTTTGTCTCGAATTAGCTTAAGTATATTATAATCTTGACTATCTAATTGTTCGCTACCATCTATTACAAATAGTATTATATCAGATTCATTAATTAGATTTTTAGCTTTTTCTATTCCTATATTCTCTACTATGTCACTACTTTCTCTTATACCAGCTGTATCTATTAAAACAAATTTAGCACCTTTGTAAATATAGATTTCTTCTAAAATATCTCTAGTCGTCCCTTTGATATTGGTCACAATTGCCCTATCATATTCTAACAAAGCATTCATTAAACTACTTTTACCAACATTAGATTTACCTAAAATTAATATTTTTGTACCATTTTTGATACTCATACCAGTATTAGATGTATTGTATAGCCGAACTAATTCATTTTTAATATTTTTTAATTCAATATCAACGTTTTGTTTAGTTTCTTCTTCGAGATTTTCCTCTGGATAATCCATACTTACTTCTAATTTAGCGATACAATCTTTTAATTCAGATTGAATTTTGACAATTTTTTTATGTAAATTACCCTGCATCAGATTATAACCAGCTCTAATTTCGCTATCTGATTCTGAATTAATCACATCTATCACGCCTTCGGCTTCATCTAATGATAATTTCCCATTTATAAACGCACGTTTTGT
This sequence comes from uncultured Clostridia bacterium, assembly GCA_945921465.1. Lineage (GTDB taxonomy): Bacteria > Bacillota > Clostridia > Christensenellales > UBA1242 > UBA11490. The sequence continues at coordinate 18,036 of CAMEKS010000004.1, forward strand.
AAATTCTCCACCTTCTGCAAGCACTGCACCATTATTAATTAGTTCTTGTAAAATTCCTTCAGCTAATTTTACTCCACCATGACACTGAAATTCTACCAAATCTTCTCCTGTATAAGAATATGGAGACTTAAAATATACCATAATACATTTTTCAGTAAAGTTATGTGTAGTAAATGTACCTAAATACATCTTTCTTGGTTCAATTGTATTATAATCAAAACTTTTGCTTGTAAAAACTCGTTTTGATATATTGAGACTATCTTTCCCACTAAGTCTAATTATAGCAATTCCGCCAACGCCAATTGGAGTAGAAATAGCACATATTGTTGTATTTTCCATAATTTTTCCTTTGAAATTATTTTATTTGATTAATTTTAATAAAATCGTGGCTTATAATTGCGATTTTTACCACTTTTTTAATACTAAAATTTTAATAAAATGGCTAAATTTAGCCATTATTTATTAATTTTAAGAATTTTAATAATTTTACTAAATGAATTATTCCCCATTAATTAATATCAAAATCGCTTAAAATTACGATTTTTGATATATAATATTATAACATAATACTTATATTATATAAACAATAATATATAATTTAATAAACTATTATATATTATATTAATCATTATATATATTATATATTATATATTATATTAATCATTATATATATTATATATTATATATTATATTATATTTATCATTACATATATTATATATATTTAAAAATTTTATATATTTTTATTATTTGATTTATACTACTTATCTATTGTAGCACAAAATAATCAAAAGTAAATACTAAAATAGTATTTATACAAACTTAAACATATATATCAAAAATTTTATTAATAAATATACATTCTCTAAAATTAAAATATATAATAAATATACAAAATAATAAAGTATAAAAATTCATAACTAAATAAACAATTATTATAAGCAAATATTATTTTATATAAATAAACAATATAAATTTGAAAATTACAATATTAATACACTATAAGCATTTATGATAAAAAATCAAATCTATATAAATCTTAAACTATTGTTTTGTAAATAAATTGAATTAACATTAGTTATATACAAACGATCATATTGGGTACGAGTGTATATAACTTACGATATTATAAATTTATAAAATTTATTGCAATTGTCACAAACACTAACTTTTTGACAAAAAGTTATACTTCGTTATTTTATTATTATTTATTATTTAGAAATAATGTAAAAAAGTGTTAAAATTTTATAATTTTTGCTATATAAAAAATGGCTTAATTAAGCCATTTTTTATTTTTAATTAAAAAAATTATTAAAAATATGTTATTTTTTTTAATTTTTTTTATTAAAATACATATTGTCAAATTTATTATATAGTAAAAAAATAATTAAACATTACTGACATAGTGTCACTAGCAAAATAATAATTTATAATTGCTTTCGGTTTGTATAGATAGTTATTATTAATAGTGTGAAACAAAAAAATTATCAACATTTTGATATTTGTTGTTGATAACTTTTTTTTTGATGATTTACTAATTATTAATTATTAATTCTAAAATTTAATTTTTATATTTTCTGATTATTCAAAAATTTGATTAGTAAATTAAAATTATGAGATACGAACTGGTAAAATCAAATTAGTAAATGTAGTATCTTCATTACCAGTTATGACACATGGCGATATAGCACTATTGAAGTTAAGTTTGATATACTCATCATTAATTACTCTAAGAGTATCACTAAAGTATCTTGCATTAAATGCAATAGAAATCTCTTTGCCAGCCAAAGATATAGAAATATTATCTTTGTTTTCACCAATCTCTGACTTGCTAGATATAACCATTAGTTTGTCATTAATATCAAATTTAACTAAATTATTTTTGTCAACTCTGCTAAATAACATTGCTTTTTCTATAGAATTTTCTAATTGATTTTTGTTAATAATTACTGTTGTTGTAAATGTGGTAGGAATGATTTGACGATAATTAATAAATTCACCTGATAATAATCTAGTTGTAATTTTGGTATTTTCAATCTCTACCATCATAAAGTTATGTTGAATACGTACGGTCACTATGTCTTCCGAGTCATTAAGAATATTTGCAATTTCTTTTAAGCTCTTTGCTGGAACGACTATATTTGTATTTGGATAATTTGTTACAATTGGACATTTGGATAAAGCTAATCTAAATCCATCTAGTGCAACACCTGTTAATGTGTCAACACCAAGTTCTAATTTAACACCCTTAAGCAGTGGTCTAGTATCATCTAAGGATACTGCAAACACGCAAGAATTGATTAAATCTTTGAAATTCTTTTGGGTAATTGTGAAAGAGTTGGAATATTGAACCCTTTCTATAGACGGATACTCGCTACTATTGTAGCATTGAATTTTGCCAAAACTATCGGCATATCTTAGATTTAGTATATTTTGGTCATCTGTGGTAAGTTCAATTTGTTCATTAGACAATTTCTTAAGTAGTTCGCATAAGAATTTTCCCGGAACAACTGCTTCGCCCTCTATTTTGATATCTGATTTTATTTTGTTTTCGATTGTAAGTTCTGAATCTGTAGCAGTAAGAGTAAGATAATCTTCGTCGGTTCCTAGCTTAATACCCTCTAGTATAGGATTAATTGCTTTGCTAGGAAGTGCTTTGCTTACTTTAATTACAGCATCAGAAAGATCCAATCCATCACATACGATTTTCATTGTGATTTGCTCCTTTCATATATTTTTTTTATTTATTTTTTAATAATAATATAAATAATAATCCCTGTGGAATTGTGGATAAGTACGGACAAAATCAACATATTGTAGTCATAACTTCGAAAAATGATAGGTTATAACACAAAATATTGATAAAATGATTGTTAATCAAATTGTGGATAAGTGAGAATATTGTACACATTACAATATTGGTCAATTGTGGATTACTGCCTAGTGGCCATACTCTTAATATCTTCGACCGCTATTTTGATTCGGTTGTTGTTTTTGATTAGGTCAGACACTTTTTCTCGAGCATGAATGACTGTTGTGTGGTCTTTGCCTCCAAATATTTGACCTACACTGGTTAAAGGTAGCGCCAACATATCGACAATGATATACATACAGATTTGTCTTGGCTCTACTATTTCTTTGTTCTTTTTCTTGCCAAGTAAGTCTGTTCTAGATACATTGAAATATTTGCATACACATTCAATTATTCTGTCTGGTGTAAGATTTTGCTTGGTAGTAGTTACATGGTCCTTAAGTGATTCCATTACATCGTTAAGGTCGGCAACTTCTTTCATATGCAAGCAAGCATAAAAGTGAACTTTGCCAAGTATTCCCTCTAATTCTCGGATATTGGTATCAAAATTTTCGGCTATATAGTTAATAACGTCATTTTTAACAATGTATTTTTCTGTCTCGGCTTTTTTCTGCAATATTGCTACCCTAGTCTCAAAGTCAGGCGTCTGGATATCTTGGATAAAACCCATACTAAATCGGCTAACAAGACGTTCTTGTAAGGTAGGAATCTCTTTTGGAGGTCTATCGGATACTATTATTATCTGCTTATTGTTCTGATACAAATCGTTGAATGTATGGAAAAACTCTTCTTGGGTGCCTGTGTGTTTGGATATAATCTGAATATCATCAACCATTAAAACATCTACATTACGATATTTTTCTCTAAAATTACTGTTGTAATGATTGCCACCATTCTTCATACTCTCGATATAGTCATTAACAAACTTCTCGCAAGTGACATATAGCACGTTTAATTCGGGATTATGTTCTTCTAGATAGTTGCCAATTGCGTGTAACAAATGTGTTTTGCCAAGTCCTGTCCCACCATAGATAAATAGTGGATTAATTTTGCCAGGATGTTCTGCCACACCTACCGCAGCAGCGTATACATATTTGTTGCTATTGCCTACTACAAAGTTGTCGAATGTATATTTTTTGTTGAAGTTATTAAGCCTTTTGGACTGAGCCAAAGATTTGCTTTCTTCTTCTTTCAGACGTTCAAAATACTCGTCTTTTTCGTACGGGTCTAATACTACAAAATCCTTAATCTCGTCGGTTACTTTGCTCAAATTTTCTTTGATTTGTTGAGCGTGAAGTGACATCACACGACTCTTAGCATTGGCACTGGTGCTTGCCAAATATAGCACACCATCCACCACTTCGATAGGCTCGAGAGTGTTGATCCATAGGTCGTATGATAGAGAGGATACTTGCCCTTTTAACCCGTCTTTAGTCTGCGACCAAATACTTGTAATATTCATATCTTCCTCATCAAAAAAATATATTAAAGTACTAACATAAGACTAGAAAATTAAGCCTTATAGCTATTAGTCTACTACTAGTATAGTAGTAAATAAAAAAAAAGTCAAGTAGTTTACTTTCTTTTTTCAAAAATAGCAAAACTTGGCTTAATTTAGGCATTTTTTAATATTAATTAATTGACAATTTTTCCTTCATTAATGGTGATTATATTGGCGTCTATTGCCTCATTATATTCGGTGCAAGTAATGATAGTCTGATAGTTAGATACAGCCTGCAATAACTTATTCTTGCGGCTACTATCTAACTCGGACAATACATCGTCAAGCAACAAAATAGGTGTGTCTTTGACCTCGTTGTTGATTACTTCTAACTCTGCAAGTTTTAGTGTCAAAGCCGCAGTTCGCTGCTGACCCTGAGAGCCAAATGAACGAATGTCAATATCGTTAATTATTATCTTGATGTCGTCTCGTTGTGGGCCGACTGATGTATAACCTAGTGCAATATCCTTTTCTCTTGCATCTAGCAAATCGGATAATAATTGCTGCTTAATTGCTTTGATATCTGTGCCCACTATTCCGTTATACTCTAATCTAAAAGTCTCGGTCCCTTCGGTTAATGTATTGTGTACTTCGGCGGCAATAGAAGATAGCAGATTGATAAATTGCAGCCTAGTGTAAATAATATGGGATCCGTAAGTTGCCAACTGGTCATTCCATATATCTAGAGTGTCCCAAATGGTTTGACTATTGCCTCGAGTTCTAAGTAGTTTGTTACGCTGTTCCAAAATGGTGAAATATTGGTTAAGGTTATAAAAATAATTCTTGTCAAATTGGCAAATGGCAATATCCAAAAATTTTCTACGCTCGTTAGGTCCTGATTTGACTATATTAAGTTCGTCGGGACTAAAATATACTGTATTGATTTCGCCAAGCAATTGGCTAATTTTTTTTAGATAATAACCATTGATTTTAATAGATTTGTTATTGCTGGTAGAAAGGAAAATTTCTATTTTCTTATGCGACTTTACTTGTTTGACATACTCTATCGTGATTTTAGCAAAAGTACTGTTCCAGCGTATCAATTCACGCTCTTTTGCCGTCCTTGGCGACTTACCAATAGAGGCCAGATATATGCTTTCTAGCAAATTCGTTTTACCTTGGGCGTTATTCCCCACCACGACATTGATACCTGGTGTTAAATACACAGTCTCGTTATCATAGTTACGAAAATTATTCAACTGTATGCTTTTGATGTACATATACACTCCTATATACTTAATTGTATGCAATTTGACACTATGTGTCAAGTTATTAAGATTATGATATTTATTAGCCAATCGTGTAAACAAATTAATAATTGATTAATTTGGCATAGATGCAGAAAATCCAAGCGAAAATTAAAATAAAAATTAAGTAATATTGCTGGCAAATATACTGTGCCAAAACTAACACCAAACCGTAAAATATTTCTGAAAAATTTGTTAATCTTGAGTCGGTTTTGATCAAATAAAATGCTTTCATACATATCCTCAATTGAAATTAACAAACCTATATGTTAGCAAAAATTTCTCATAACAAAACATTTAATAGGAAAAGATAAAATTTGATTATTTTCTTAAATATGATACAGCACCGCCATAATTATCTTAAATTCTATCATTTGCCTAAATTTAGCGATTTTAGGATAATTAATATCCCCTAGTCTATAGCACTAATTTAAGACAAACCGAATACTTGATTATATGAAAGCATTCTCCCAAATATTTTCGTAAAATATTCTAAGATCGAATAAAACCATTTGTTATAATTGGCTGAAAAATGTGGATATAGTTTTATTATACTCATTCAGTTTTCGCCATATTTATTATATCAAAAATTAATATAAACAACAAAGCATTTTTCACACATTTTCAAACATTTGTTTTATATGGTTATATTTTTTGCTAAAGAAGGTTTGTAATAGAAATTTCATAGAACGCACATTTGTAACAATTGTGTCTGATAGATTGTCTGAAATAAAAAGAGCGTTATTTTAATAAAACTATACGCAAGAGGTATGTTATTTGGGCTAAAATCAGTTTTTTATTATTATATAATAATATCTGCAAAAAGTTGGTTAAAATGTTTGTGAAATAATGCTTTTTGGTGTATAATAAGGCTAAACTTGAGCGAACAGCCGCTAATTTGCGTCTATTTTCCGCAAAATGTGGTTGTTTAATTAAGGACTCGAAAATGTCACAAAATGACAAATAAAGGGCATTGTGGGTCAAAATAACGTATATTTGGGTGGCAATATGAACGAAACTAATGAACACATCTTAGCACACAGCGTAAAATATGACGAGGGAGATATACAGGTTCTTAATGGGCTAGAGCCAGTAAGGAAACGACCGGGTATGTATATTGGTAGTACCGATATTAGGGGATTGCACCATTTGATAACCGAGATTGTCGATAACTCTATAGATGAGGCGTTGGCAGGATATTGCGATAATATCTTGGTCACTCTTAACAAAGATGGTAGTTGCACGGTTGTAGACAATGGTCGTGGAATCCCTTGTGGTATACACAAGACCGAGCACAAATCGGCCGTAGAGGTTGTTTTGACCAAATTGCACGCTGGTGGCAAGTTTGGAGGAGAGGGCTACAAAATATCTGGCGGATTGCATGGCGTAGGTTTGTCTTGCGTAAATGCATTATCTAAGTGGCTAGAAGTAACCGTATACCAGTCTGGGAAAGTTCATCAGCAGACTTATAGACGAGGTGTGCCTACTGGTGAATTAAAAGTGATAGGAGATACCGACAGAACGGGTACCACTATTTGTTTCTTGCCAGATGATGAAATATTTGAAACGGTTGAGTTTGATTATAACGAATTGAAGAGCCGATTTAGAGAAATTGCGTTTCTTAACAAAGGGCTTACTCTATCGGTAGAAGATAGGCGGGGAGATGAGGTTAAGAAAGAAACATATAGATTTGACGGCGGAATTGTCGAATTTGTAGATTATCTGAATAAAGACAAAGAAACTTTGTTGCCAGAGCCTATATATGTAGACGTAACTAACCCTACTAATGAGGTAGAAATTGCATTCCAATTTAATACAGGATATAACGAAATAATCAATTCTTATGCTAACAATATTAATACCGAAGAAGGTGGAACACATCTAGTTGGTTTTAAGAATGCAATAACCAAGATAATTAACGATTATGGCAAGAATAACAAGATACTTAAGGAATCCGAAAAGTTGTCTGGCGAGGATGTAAGAGAGGGAATCACCGCTATTGTGTCTGTTAAGTTGACCGATCCACAATTCGAGGGGCAGACTAAGACCAAATTAGGAAACTCTGAGATGCGAAAAGTTGTAGAAGACGCAATGCAAGAGAAGTTTGGTGCATATATGGAAGAAAATCCTGCCGTTGCCAAAGAATTAGTATTGAAGTGTATAACTGCCAAGCGTGCTAGAGATGCCGCTAGAAATGCTAGAGATCTGACTAGACGAAAGGGCATATTAGAGAGTACAACCTTGCCTGGCAAATTAGCCGATTGTACATCTAAGGACAAAAGCGAGTGCGAGATATATCTGGTAGAGGGTGATAGTGCGGGTGGTACCGCAAAGCAAGGTAGAGACCGCAAATTCCAAGCAATATTACCACTTCGTGGTAAAATCTTAAATGTAGAGAAAGCCACACTACATCGTGTACTAGAGAGTGAAACCATTAAGAATATGATTACAGCATTTGGTTGCGGAATTAGTAGTGAATTTAACGAGGACAAATTAAGATACGACAAAATAATTATTATGACCGATGCCGATGTTGATGGCAGCCATATTCGTATCTTGTTGCTAACATTCTTCTTTAGATTTATGCAACCACTTATAGAGCGAGGACATGTATTTATAGCACAGCCACCGCTATACAAGATTGATTATAACAAGACGGCATATTATTGCTATTCCGACGAAGAGCTTAATAATAAATTAGAAGAATTGGGCAATCCGAAGGTATCTATACAGAGGTACAAGGGCTTGGGCGAAATGAACGCCGATCAGTTATGGGAGACCACTATGGATCCAGCCAATCGTGTGCTACTAAAGGTAACTATGGATGACGCTCTAGAGGCAGAAGAAGTGTTTGCAAAGTTGATGGGTGAGGATGCTGAATTGCGTAGAAAATTCATTGAAGAAAACGCTAATTTGGTTACCGATCTAGATATCTAACAAAGCAATTGGATATTCATTACATAGATTGTGCTAGAAGAATAATATCCAAAATAGTCGAAAGACGGACTATAAAACCAAAGAAAGAATATATAGAAGCATTTGTCATTAATTATTATGGCAAAACAAAGAAAAAAGCAACAGATTTGTCACGATTATTAGAAGAAATTTGGACGAAAAACAATTGATTGTTGAGGCTTTTTGTAAGTAGATTGCAATTATGCAGCAAGTAAGCGATTTAGCAAAATCGCTTTGCAACTAATGTAGTTTGAGTTGCACTATTTATCGTATTGTGACGGTAAGAAAGTATATTAGTGCAAAACACTACAAAAGTCCACCGTTAGGTGGTATTAAAACTGGGGGAAAATTATGGACAACAACGACAATATCAAGGACCAAGAAACTATCAAAACTGCCGAAAACGCTAGGAACAAGGTATTAGAAGTTAAAGTTAAGGAAGAACTAGAGAAGTCATTTATTGCCTATGCTATGGCAGTAAATGTATCTCGTGCCATTCCTGATATCAGAGATGGACTTAAGCCTGTACATAGGCGTATTCTGTATACTATGGGCGGCGAACTAAACCTATTTAACGACAAGCCATTTAAGAAATGCGCTCGTATTGTAGGTGATGTAATGGGTAAATTTCACCCACATGGCGACTCGGCAATTTATGACGCTTTGGTTAGATTGGCGCAAGATTTTACCATCAATGCTCCATTGGTTGAGGGACACGGCAACTTTGGCTCGGTAGATGGAGACAGCCCTGCTGCTATGCGTTATACCGAAGCAAGGCTATCTAAGATTAGTAACGAGATGCTGTCGACTATTGACAAAGAGACAGTTGACTTTTACCCTAACTTCGATGGCACATTGCAGCAACCCATTGTACTTCCTGCAAGGTTTCCTAACCTATTAGTTAATGGTTCGGATGGTATAGCTGTAGGTATGGCCACCAATATTCCACCTCACAACTTGGGAGAGGTTGTAGATGGTGTAGTTGCTCTAATTGACAACAAAGACCTAGATATAGAGGAATTAATGCGATATATCCCTGCTCCTGACTTCCCAACAAAGGCATATATTTTGGGCTTAAAAGGAGTAAGAGAGGCGTATAGGACAGGCAAAGGGACATTCTACATTCGTGCTAAGGCAGATATAGAAGAGACACCAAATGGACGTAGTCGAATAGTTGTGACCGAGATACCTTATCAGGTTAACAAAGCCAAGTTAATAATGCAGATAGCCGACCTTGTAAAATCAAAAAGGATAGAGGGTATAGCCGATATCAAAGAAGAGAGTGATAGAGAGGGCTTGAGAATAGTTATTGACATCAAGAAAGATGCCAATGCGCAGGTTGTGCTTAATACCCTATATAAGCACACTCAATTACAAATCAGTTTTGGTGTAATTATGTTGGCATTGGTCAATGGCACACCTAAGATTTGTAACCTTATGGAAGTGGTTAAAAGTTTCTTAGATTTCCAGAAAGAGATTATTATTCGAAGGACGAAATTCGATCTAGATAAAGCCGAGCAAAAGGCACATATTCTAGAGGGTTTGGTAATTGCGCAAGCCAATATTGACGAAGTAATTAGACAAATCAAAATGTCCGAAGACAAGAACGACGCAATTGAGCGATTAACCAAGTTGTTCGAACTGACCGAGAGGCAGGCTCAAGCAATCTTGGATATGCGTTTACAGAAGTTAACAGGTCTGGAGGTTGAGAAATTAAAAGAAGACTTAGAAGAAACACATAATCTGATAAAAGAATACAAGAGCATTCTAGAGTCTGAGGAAAAAGTTTTGGCTATAATTAAAGAAGACTTACTGACCATTAAGGCAAAATATGGCGAGCCAAGAAAGACCGAAATTTTGATGGATTATTCCGATATAGATATAGCAGACTTGATAGAGAAAAAAGATGTTGTTATTACCCTAACTCATGGTGGATATGTTAAGCGTATGCCAATAACCGAGTACAAGAGTCAACATCGTGGCGGAATGGGAGTAAATACACACAAGACAAAAGAAGAGGACTGGGTAGATAATATCTTTATGACCAATACTCACGACGATTTGTTCTGCTTCAGCGACCAAGGCAAGGTGTATAGTATTAAGGCCTACGAAGTTCCAGAGGCGCAAAAAACCGCCAAAGGTAGGGCAATTGTTAATATCATCCAAGTAGACCAAGGGGAGCGAATAACTACAATTATTCCTGTTAATAGGGCAGACATTGAGGGTAAAGATTTGTTGATGTGCACCCGAAGTGGAATGATTAAGAAGACCAAATTGTCCGAGTTCGAGAATATTAGACGAAGCGGCAAATTAGCCATCCGACTAGCCGAGGGAGACTCCTTGATAGGTGTATATGTAGCCGAGCCTAATGATCAAATTATATTAGCGGCAAGCAATGGCAAATGTATTAGATTCCGCGAATCGGATATTCGACTAGTGGGCAGAGATGCTGGAGGCGTGCGTGGTATGAAACTAGCCGAAGGCGAGCATTTGGTAGATATTGTATTGCTAAAAGATGGTTACGACATTATTACTGTATCAGCTAATGGTTATGGCAAACGTAGTAGCCAAGACGATTATAGGACTCAAGGCAGATATGGATCGGGTGTCGCCGCAGGTATATTTAATGAACAGACCGGGGATATAATATCGCTAAAGCAAATATCTGACGACGAAGACGTAATGCTTATTTGCGATGACGGACAAGTAATTAGATTAAAGGCGACTGAGATCAAAACTATAGGGCGAAACACCAAAGGCGTCAAATTGATGCAAGTAAAAGAGGGAACAAAGATAGTATCCATAGCAGTTGTTCCTACCGAGAAAGTAGAAGCGAGTCCTACACCATCCGATGAATTAATTGCAGACAATGCAACGGAAGATATTGTAGAAGAATTAACCACTGACTCCCCTACAATCGAAGAATAACAAGACAATTTTGTTAGGTCATCATCACATTTGATCCTAAAACCAAACCGATATAATGGCGAAGAATGTTTGCTGATATATTAAAAATAACACACTGACTACACTTATGTTAACTATTTAATTGTTTAAGTTGGGCGGTGTGTTTTTTTACTACCATAATTTGTGTGACAAAACTATTGCTATTTGGTTGTTAATTTAGGTTAAATTATTGTAATTATTAGTTTGTTATGATAAAATGAATATTAGAACGTAAAGGTGGTTTGACAATGAAAGTTGATGATAGATTAGTAAAATATTTGAAGCCAGATATGACAAGCGATAATACTTATGAAGAAATTGTCCATAGAATTAATCAGCGCGCATTGTCTAGCCGTGGCGGCAAAATCTTAATTAAGGTTGACGACTACGAGAGAGTTGGGGGATTAGATTATATTAAATTTGACAAAGACAATATAAGTCAAATTTTCTTACAAAGAGCATGGAAGCATACTAGCCTAGAGGATAAGATAAAGGCCTGTAATATGCAGATTGCCAAAAACTTGACTGTAGATGGCAAATTGGCGGTTAATAAATTGCCAAGATTTTCCTTAATTAAGAGGTCGTGTGACAAACCAAACACAACTTATCGAATGTATTATGCACTAAAAGAAAATGTGGTATGGGCTGATGTGGCAGAACTAGACAAGATGCCAGGAGTTGAGATTTATTCAACGCTTGCACACGAGTGTAAGCACGCATTAGACCACGAAGAATTAGATAGCCTAATAATACCCGAATTAATTAAGAGATATTGTCCCAACTTAATAGGCCGCCAGCCCAACACCCTGCCGGTGGCCAGGGCAATAATTAATATGCCAATTAGTGGCAAAATATATGATGCTGTTAACAATAGGCTAGAAGATATTGACAAAAATTTACAAAATACCATATTATTTGCAAAGAATAGATATGCCATTGCCACACCCTCCAAAACCAAGCGCCCAGCAGATGTGCATGGGATTATTGATATGAATGATTATATTGGCACCATTATGTATTATTATTCTCCGCTAGAGAAAAGGGCAAGAGACAAACAATTCGAAGCGTGCCAGGAATTAACCACCCAAGCAAATAAAAAGAATATTAGTATAGATGATGAAGATGCTCAAGACTTCGTAGTAACCAATAATGACAAATGCGATTTCAATGTTGATTTGGCCAGTGTTATTCTAGATAGGCCAGTTGCGGAAGCATTTGATACTTATGTTAAATACACCTTCTATAGCACCAACGCAGGAACATTAAAATATTATATGCGAGACAAATCCAAGTTTGACGAAGAATTTAGTTCGGTTCAGAAAGATATGCAGGAATTAATTAGCAATACATATAATAATTTGCAAGAAAGGCGACGAAACAAAACAATAGCAGACCCCGATAAATAGGTCTGCTATTTCTTTTAGATAGAAGTATATTTAGAGTACGTGTCCTCACAAATTTTCAGCACATTTGACAATTGTGACATAGTATAGTTTGGTAAGTTTTTGACAACAGGTTTGCCCCAGATGTCAAATACTCTAGGGCTGTACCATTTATTAAAAGATTTAGGCAGAGTAATTGCTGCAACGATTCCCAGGCTGGCCATTGCGGGGTTAGGGAATAGGATGCGCATTATTGGCTTAATAATTGCATTGGTCAATTTGCTATAATTAGTCATTATGTTGGTATAAGTAATTCCGGGATGGGCGATTGACACCACCGACTTGGTATCTAATAGAGTTAAGCCATATGTTAATAGCATTTTGGTATAACCATACGCCTGCATTGGTTTGATATATTTTAGCCCCTGTGGGTCTTCGATATTTATCTTTTTATTTTTCATTGCTATAGATGACACAGCGACAATTTTTAGGCGCTCGCCCATTATCTCGGACATTATCCTAGCCATAGAGTAAGGAGACGCAAAATTGATTTGGAATAGATTGTCCCAGCCATCTATGGTAGTTTTTCTAGGAATGTGATATACTCCGGCATTGAGAATAAGCACATCTATTTCCATTTCTATCAAAGACTTTGCGGCCGCAATTACACTAACCCTAGACTCCATATCGCACTTCACCCACAGAGCAGACAATGTTGGATATTTGCTTTGCAATTCTTCAATTTGTTTATTTGTCTTCGCCTCATTGCGATTAACAAGTATCAACTCGCCACCAAGGGATGCTATATGACTAGCAATAGCATTGCCCAATCCGCCTGTGCTGCCAGTGATAGCAATTCGATATCCTTGTAGGCTATTTACTTTTTTCTGTAACCATTTATTTGTTTTCATAGCGTCGTTCCTTGCTAGTATAATAGCAAATATTTGTTACTTTGTCACTTAAATCAATGGCTCACAAATTTTACTTTAGCAAGTAGACGCCAATTTTGGGTAAATGCTTTGTCCACAAACTGGTATCTATTGTGGAATAATCCATTCCCTTTGTATTTGCAGTCAGATTTAATTGACGGCATTGAGTATTTTGTGTTAAATTATTAACATAATAATTGGCATATTATTTAATTTTGTAATTAGGTGAGCAGAATGTTCACTTATAGCGAAATTTATTGAAGGCAAACTCAATAGTATGCTTTGGATTTAGCAAGAGGACAAATATATATGAAGAGATATTTAACAGGGATCAAACCAACTGGTTATATGCACTTAGGTAATTATTTTGGTGCAGTTAAGCCTGCTATAGAATTTAGCAAACGCGACGATATAGATGCTTTTTATTTTATTGCCGATTATCACGCACTTAATATGTTGCCCAATGGGGCAGAGATGACAGACCTGACCAAGCATATTGCTTGTGCATGGTTGGCCTGCGGATTAGATCCTAATAAGGTTTGTTTCTATAGGCAATCAGACATTCCAGAGATATTTGAACTTAACTGGATTTTGTGCAATGTTACGCCAAAGGGGCTAATGAATAGGGCACACGCATACAAAGCTGCAGTAGAGGCCAATGCGGCCGAGGGCAGAGATCAAGATGATAGAGTCAATATGGGATTATATAATTATCCTATTCTTATGGCGGCAGATATCTTGGCAGTGTCGGCAGACTATGTGCCTGTAGGGCTGGATCAGAAACAACACGTTGAGATGGCAAGAGATATTTGTACATATTTCAATAACAAATATGGCAAAATTCTTAAGACGCCAGATGTATATATTGATACAAATTGTGCCACTCTTGCTGGACTAGACGGACGAAAGATGTCCAAGTCTTATAACAACACGATTCAATTATTTTGTGACGAGTCGACACTAAGGAAGACTATCAACAAGATTGTAACCGATAGCCGAATGCCAGGCGAGCCAAAACCGCTAGACTGCACAATTAACAAGTTGTACAAATTGTTTGCAACCGAAGAAGAAAAGGTGGCTTTTGACAAAGCATTAAGCGAAGGTTTGGGTTGGGGCGACGCAAAGAAACAACTATATGAGATTATCAATCGTTATATTTCTCCTATGCGGGACAGATATAATTATTATATGCAACACTTTGACGAAGTAGAGGCTATGTTGAGGGCAGGGGCTGCTAAGGTTCGTCCCATTGTTCAAGACTTATTATCTCGCATTCGCCATGCAATTGGAGTGGTAGATATATCTAAGTAGAAAAAAAGAGACCAATTGACTTAAGTCGAATAATCGCGACTGAAGGATTGGTTTCTTTTTCTAATAGTTTTAATAATTAATCAATATTGTCAATAATAATTTCGAATTATTTGTTTTTTAGATGTGTACTAATTGATTTTATCCGCAATATTTGTTAATTCCGGCTAGCAACCAAGATTTTGGGACTAGACGGTTGACAAAATACAAGAGTTTGTGCATATTGCCAATGATGTACATTGGCTTGTAGTGGCGCTTGTTAATAATCTTGTACATACGCTTAGCACATACTTCGGCAGGCATACGCTTGTTTTCTCTTCCATCAACTTTTTTTGTGGCTTTGGCTATAGCATTGCCATATCTATCGTTGGTCTCAAATTCTTTAACCCGATTGGCGGTAAAATTGGTTTTGATGTCTCCGGGGCAAATCACACACATATCTATTCCCAGTTTCTTGACCTCCAGCCTCTGAGCGTATGTCATAGTCACTACCGCTGCCTTGCTGCTAGCATAGAACGCTCTATACGGAACAGGAAAGAACGCCATTGCGCTGCCCGTATTAACAATTTTGCTCCCTCGTTGCATTAGGGGTAGAGCATATTTGGTGCAATTAACAACTCCAAACACATTGACATCGAATAATTTCTTAGATTTGTCGGTAGGCATTAATTCGGTTATGCCGCTCATCCCATATCCTGCATTGTTTAGCAAAATGTCTACTCTGCCGAATCGATTGCGAATATCTTCAAAAGCTTTTCTTACGGCGTCTTCGTCTGACACATCGCATAAGTATTCCATGGTATTATTTTCATCGACGCCCGCATTTGCCAGCACGACAACTTTGTCGCCTGCCGCCTCGAACATTTTACGCAAATTCAACCCTATTCCGCTAGTTCCACCAGTGATTACTACTATTCTGTCCATTTTTACTCTATCCTTGTGATAATCTATCTTATAAATACGCCTAAATACTATAAGCCAAAATATTCATATTAACGATATTTATTATATCACATATCGTCAGTTTTACCAATTAAATAAAAAGACATCTTACACATTAATGTTTGATATGCAGCGAACAAAATATTATTGGCTGTAGCATATTACTAAAGCATTCTGTAGTTGCGTTCGGCCACATATTCTAGCAAAAAATTAAGTTTGATCGGTTATAATTCGGCGAATTCTTATAATTTGCTCTTGCAAAGCAGATAATATTTGCAAAAAAACCTTGCAAATACAGTAGTGCTGTGTGCTTAGTGGCACTTCATTGGGTGCAACCTTAGGCATATATTGTCGAAAATTGCAAATATTATAACTAAGGCAATTTTGTTTGACTAGTTGGGCGAATCGATTGTAAAATTAAAATGTAATTATGATGGGTGTTGTGTCCTTAATTAATTTTATTAATTATAATTAGTCGTTGGGAAAGGCAAATTATAAAATTAAAACACACTTTTAATCGGCGATCATAACAAATTAAGGGATTATATATCGCGATATAATTACATATGGGGTATGGCGTTGAGTATTAGCAAAAAGATTTGTGCAATTTTAATAACTAGCATACTTATAGTAGCAATTGTAGGCGTGAGCATTGCTCTTGTTTTTGCAACCGGTTTATACACTGCCAACTTTTCGATTAATTTTCATATCGACCCAGTGCCACCAAAACCTAATTTTGTTCTAAACTTTTCGCCATCAACACCATTATATATGTACACCTATGAGTGGGGGAATAGCGAATATACTGGTAGACGAACAGCAAGAATAACGAGTAATTATGGTTTGCCTGCTGACTACTTGCCAGGAGAAGAATATGCTCAAGTAATGGATCCAGGTGATATTATTGTCAATGGATACAATTATGGAACTTATTTCTTTAATAGTGATCCACAATCACCAACCGTAAACAAAACACAACTGATGGATGATTTGCCGCAAGATCTATATCTGTCCACATACGAATTTAATGCGGGAGATTATGCAGAGTATGATGCAGAAAATATAAGCTATATTGGATTTGAATTTACTATAGTCAATCCAACGGATAATTATCTTTATTTTATGGCAAATTATTCTTCCGAAGAGGGTTCTCCTGGGGATACATATGTATCATACACAGTGGAAAGCATTGGATATGCTCAAGTATCCGGCAGTTTTGGCGAAGTGGCGGATTGTAACCAATACTTTACTTCTATGGCATTTGCCGAAGGATCATTTGAAGACAGCGGCTGGGGAGAAGATTACAGTACGACATATAACGCGTTTCATGACTCTTACTTAATGTTAAAACCCGATAGCTCTTCGTTAATAGACGATTTGAACTATGCAGTAGCCGGAGATTCTGGGGGAATGTTTAATTATATTAACATAGACGAAATGTATTATGCACCATATGTATTTATTAACCCTAGAGGGGCAATTAAATGCAAGTTTATAGTCGAATATATGGGCGACCTTATGTCTGATTGGTTTTTTGAATTGCAATTTACAATAAACTTTCTGAATTATACACCAACTACTTCAGAAGACTGGATTAATTGGATAGAGACCTCTGCCAATCCAGACACAGCCACAACATTTAATATATTGACAGGACTAAGCACTATGTATATATAGTATTAATCTATAATATTAATCATCCTGATTTTATGTGTGTCAAAATATCAAAAACAAAGGATATTATCTAATCTTAGATAGTATTCTTTTTTATTAGCAAACGCTGACACAATAATCTAAAAGTGCCCAAAGTATTTTTGTTTTTAATTAATTATATGTTATACTGATTAGACAAGGAGAGCATTTGTTATGGCAAAAAAGAATATAAAAATATTTGTATCTTGTCACAAACCTAGTATTGTTGTGAACAATGATATTATTACGCCCATTCAAGTAGGAACGGCATTAGCAAAAAATAAAATTCCTAATATTTTATATGATAATGTAGGAGATAATATATCTGCTAAGAATAGAATGTACTGTGAATTAACTGCGCAATATTGGGCATGGAAAAATATACAAGCAGATTATTATGGTTTTTTTCACTATCGTAGATATTTATCTTTTGCAGATAAAAAATATAAGACGAACTTTGAGGGGATAGTCTGTAATAAGTTGAATGACAAAGCAGTGCAAAAATTTGGGCTAGACGAGAAAACTATGCACAATCTTATAGAGGAATATGACGTAATTGCTCCAAATGAAGTATTTGTAGGGAATTTGTATTGGCAATACTGTGCCCCAACCACACAGAACAAACGCGACTTAGATTTTTGTCTTAATTACATTTATGACAAGTATCCAGAAATGAAAAATTCTATTAAGAAATCTCTAAAAAGCAGCAAGAGTTATATTTGTAATATGTTTATAATGAAAAAAGAGATATTTCAAGAATATTGTAATTGGCTATTTGATGTCTTGTTTGCTCACGAAAAAGCATGCAAACTAGATTATTATGATGTGCAATCATATAGGGTTAGCGGCTATTTGGCAGAAAGGCTATGTGGGCTATATCTAAAATGGCTAAAGGAACAAAAAGAAGTTAAGTTTAAGGAATTGCAAAGAATATTGATCAGCCAGACTGATGATTCTGGAGTTGTTAAATATGAAAAAGATGTATGTCCTGTATTAATTAATATCAATAACAAAACATGGCTAGATAGCCTGGTACTTATTAATTCTATTATCAAACATAGCAGCTCAACTAATAACTATGCACTTCTGTTGAATGACTGTGGGTTAAAAGAATGGCAAAAAAAATATATATCAAGAATTAAAATTTCGAAAAATATTAATATTAGATTAATAAAGAACAAAAAGCTAGCAATCGTCAAGAACTATCAAGATATTGCAAAAGAATTGAATACGTTGAACAAGATAATTATACTATCTCCCAATTGTGTTGTTAATTCGGATATATATGAGTTGTATCAATTGCAAACATCGGCAAGTGTAATTGGTGCTAGAGATATGCACAATATTGTTAAATTTGGGAAAATTAAGTTAGAAAGACAAGAGGCGAAGATAGAAAAACTGAAGCCATATAGTCAATTATCCTACGACGTTACAGTATTGAATTTGTCGTCAATTAGACTGGGTGAATTGCAAAGTGACTTGTTGCCTGCCGAATGGTGTGTCGAAATTGATGAACATATGAATTTAGAAGAAAAATTATATGCATTTGCTCCCCATTACATATATAATCAGTATTATACATCTAGGCACAATCCTAAATTAATTGCATATCACGGAAAGATAAAACCATTAAATAATTCAATGATTGAGGGCGGTGATATTTACTGGGACAACGCCAATGTTGCGGGTTTATATGAGGAGTGCCAAAGGTGCTTATCTAAGAATTATAAAAAAATAAGGCGCAGTGCATATGACACTCTATACCCAATAGGAACTTTGCGAAGAATGTTTTGCAAAACATATATTAAAAAATATTAATAGGAGAATAGTATGTACGATTATTTAATAGTAGGAGCGGGCCTATTTGGTGCGACATTTGCTCACGAAGCGACAAGGCGTGGCAAAAAGTGTCTGGTTATTGACAGAAGATCTTCAGTTGGTGGAAATATATATTGTGAAAAAATTGAGGGAATTAATGTTCACAAATATGGAGCACACATATTTCATACCAGCAAAAAAGAGATATGGGAATATGTTGGTCAGTTTGCGGAATTTAATAACTTTGTTAATTCCCCCATTGCCAGATACAAAGATGAAATATATAACTTGCCATTCAATATGAACACGTTTAGCCGTCTATGGAATATTAAGACGCCTCAAGAGGCAAAGAAAATAATAGATAGACAACGAGCAGAATGCAATCTTAAAGAGATAACAAATTTAGAAGATCAGGCACTTAGTTTAGTTGGCAAAGACGTATATGAAAAGTTAATAAAAGGTTATACCGAAAAACAATGGGGTCGAAAATGTGACGAGTTGCCATCATTTATAATCAAAAGATTGCCATTAAGATTTACATATAATAACAATTATTTTTCTGACAAATATCAAGGGATTCCAGAAGGAGGCTACAATCAGATAATAGAGAAAATGTTGGACGGGTCAGATATATTGCTAAACACAACATATCAAGATTATATTGCTGCTCATCCAGACACTTTTAAGAAAGTGATATATACTGGTTGTATAGACGAATATTTTGGATACAAATATGGCGAATTAGAATATAGAACGGTTAGATTTGAGACCGAAGTATTAGATACGGATAATTATCAAGGAGTGGCTGTAGTTAACTATACAGAGGCAGAGGTGCCTTATACTAGAATAATAGAGCATAAACACTTTGAGTTTGGGACTCAGCCTAAGACTGTAATAAGTAGAGAATATCCATGCGAATGGCACAAGGGTATTGAACCATATTACCCTATTAATAATGACAAAAATAATGAGCTGTTATTAAAATATCAGGCAGATGCGGATCAATTAAGCAATGTGATATTTGGCGGCCGATTGGGTGGATACAAGTATTATGATATGGACAAAACAATCGAAGCCGCATTGGCATTAGTTAAACAAGAATTAAATTAAAAAAATGCACAGGCAATAAATGAAGCGAATCTCAAAAGTTGGATAACTTTAGGTGGTTCACTTCAAAATTATTTTTGCTGTGCATTTTTCTTATTTATTTTTAATATTATTGTTGCAACTTTGACTAAATAGTTCGGGCTTATGATATTGCAAAATTCTATAGATATATTCGGCGGCCATATCCGAGCCGTTTTGATATTTGTCTAGTTGCTTGCAATTTTGTTTTAATTGGTCTAATTCTGCTGGGTGGTCTATCCATTTTTCTATGCGTTTTCTTGCTTTTATTTTGTCAAGTATTTTTACACCACATTTGTAGTGGGTAGTAAAAATCTTGCAAGTTGCCTTCTCTACCTGTGAAGCATAGTAGTTGACCAATACAGGGGTGCCCATAAATAGGCTATCTTGTATTGCGTTAGGCCCGGCCTTGGTCACAAAAATATCCGCCGCACCATATAATTCGTGAGCATTGTTGACGAATCGGTACACTTTTAGAGTAATATTACTCGGTATTTTCTTTTGCATTATTTTTAATTTGAAAAATTTGTATACTGCATCATTTTTGCCCGCAATAACCAATAGCGTCATTCTCTTTTTGCTTTTTAACAACTCTAGAGTGTATTCCTTTAGCTTGGCAGTTGCGTATGCACCATCTGCTAGGCATACGGTAAAGTTGTCCTTGGGTATATTTAATTTGTCTCGCAATTCTTCTCTTGTCAAATTACAATCCACTATCATTTGGCGCGTTGTAAAATTAACTTGCTTAACAGTGTTGGGGTTGAATTTATTTTTCACTATTGCTTCGCGATGGGCAAAGGAGTTATTTACCAGAAACAGGTCTCCCCTGCAGTCCCACCAGCCATGTACATTGGGATCTGGGTTATAGGTTGCAACTATCATATCATTTAATTTATTATTTCGTAATTCTACTGCTATATGTAGCGGAGCATAATGTGTACCAAAGAACACATCTGGATGAATATCTTCTATTATTTGGCTCATTTCTTTTTTCGCATTCTTAAAAACCGTAGAGTGGACAAATTTCAGAGTGTTCTGTGGGCCAAACAACTGCATTGCCATAAATTGCATATTAGAGTATCCGGGCATTTTATTTGCTTTCTTAACTTCTTTTACCATATTTTGCTCGAATTTTTCTAGAACTTTGTTGTCTTTACATATATTTTTTTCTATAATATCCACTTCTTCGCCATATTTGCGCTGCAATGCTTCAGCCACTGCCTTAGCACTCACGATATGACCCATACCAGCCTCTATATAGGTGACCAAAATTTTAGGTTTTCTAACTTTTGCAGATGTATTATTATCTTCCATAATGACTGTTCCTTTTTAACATTTGACAAAATAATATTTATATTTAGTTGCGTTAATATCTAAATCGATAACGAACGCCATAGCTCGCACTTGGTTAACACATAACTTAAAAGTGATCATTATAGACAAGCGAACCAACCGGCAGATCAATACTTACTTCTATATTATTTGCGAGTTCATTATAATAATCATTTTATACAAAAACATTTTTTATTTAATTATGGCGGACTATATTTTGTGTAGAGAACTCTAACACTTTGTGTAAGAATTATGAACGATTTGTTTGTTATTATCTTACGTTATGTGTGTTATGTTATTTATTTACCCTTACTGGACTTTAGTTTCTTGGATAGGGTGTGGTGTTCGGCGGCGATAGCAGTTAGGCGTTCTAGCAAGGCAGAGGTGCAAGACTCCCACGAGGCGTACAACTCGGTGCTGGCGGTATCTCCCACCGCTGCCAGTTGTTTGCGATTGCTAAATGCTCTAAGGATATTATCGGAATACGCCTCAATGTTGTTAAGAGATGTATATCCGTTGATTCCATCAAAAACCTCGTTGCTTACGTAAGAATCTTTGATATATAGCCCTGCAGTGTGCATCGCTGCGGCTTCTACTTTGGCCAAACCAAATAGGTCATATGTGGTAGGAAGTAGCAGCAGGTTGCTCCTTGCAAGCAATGGGCACAGGTCACTGTCGCCTAAGTAACCTGTAAATGCAACATTTTTGTCCAAGCCCAAATAGTTTGTTAATCGCTGCAACGATTCACGCATTTCACCTTCGCCAACTACAAAATATTTGAAATCAAAACCCTTGTCTTTGGCAAGTTTTAGTGCCTGCAAAGCAAAGCCAATTCGCTTAGTGTCCCTTAGGTTGCCTATGCTAATCAATACATTATCTGTCGCTTTGATAGACCATTGCCTATTGGCATATTTGGATAGGCTATCTATATCTTGGGCTGGAGTGATATCTGAAGACAATGGCAAATATGAGAATTTGCAATTAATCCCTCTTGTTTTTAGGTCCTCTGCTACATAAGGAGACGGAACAAACAATTCGTCCATTTGGTTGTAGGTATTAATTACTTGTTTTGTTTTAATTCGTCCAAGCATACCCTGCGTCTCATATTTTCTAACAAAATTAGTGTGAATGGTGGATACTATTGCACAATTTTGCTCTTTGGCCAGATGTATTGCAAATTTTGCTAACTTAAATGGGGAATGAATATGAATAATATCCCATTTTACCCGTCTTAGTTTGTTACAGAATTGTGTGGTTAGACCATTGGCTTCGCTGTATACAACAGGGAAAGGGAGTTTTATCCCAGCAGGTGATTTGCCTAGCGTGGCAATTGTGACATCGCACGACTTAGACAAATATTTAGAATAATTATATATGGTCCTTATAGACCCATTTACCTCAGGCAAAAACTGGTCAATACATTCTAATACTTTTAACTTCTTTTCCATACTTTCCCTTCTTTCTATAATAAAATCTATGTGATGTAGATTTGCTTACGCTATCGCTCGCAAACTTTGGTCGCTGTCGCGACCTCCCGCAATTGCTTGCGGCATCCTGATTGAATTAACATCAGTTATATACAAGCGATCCTATCGGATACGTTAGTCGCTAACTTCCGATAATAACAGTATTAATCAGTATTATTTTAACAAAAAAATAAAAGAGTGGCAAAGAGTTATAATATATTTATAAAAAATGTAAAAAATCAGATAAATATAGGCAAATAATTTGAAAAAAAAATAAAATTAGACTACAATAAATCTAAGTTTGATATTATAGGAGCAAAAAATGTTAGATATTAATTTGATAAGACAGAATCCAGATTATGTTGCTAAGTCTTTAGCCAAGAAGGGATACGAGGTTGATTTTGCTGATTTTTTGACCAAAGAGGCGAAGAAGAGAGAAATAATGGGCGAGGTAGAGAAGCTAAAAGCGACTCGTAATGCAAATAGCGCATTAGTGCCTCAGTACAAGAAAGAGGGTAAGGATGTAGCGGAATTGATTGCCGCGACCAAAGCCATTGGCGAAGAGATTGCGGCCAAGGACAAAGCAATTGCCGAACTAGATAAGGAACTAACCGACTTTATGCTTTCTTTGCCTAATATGCCAGATGATGATTTGTTGCCTGGAGAGAAAGAGAATAATAAAGTTATTCGAACTTTTGGCGAAAAACCTAAATTTGATTTTAAGCCAAAGTCTCACATCGAATTATGCGAAGAATTGGGACTGATTGATTATGAGCGTGGCGCAAAACTGGCAGGCAATGGCAGTTGGATATATCGTGGCATGGGTGCCAGACTAGAGTGGGCATTAATCAACTATTTTATAGACGAGCACTTGGCAGATGGTTACGAATTTGTATTGCTGCCTCATATGCTTAATTATGAGTGCGGTCTAGGTGCTGGACAGTTCCCAAAATTTAGCGATGATGTGTATTGGATAGACAACAAGAGCGAGACAAGCAAATTCTTGTTGCCAACAGCAGAGACTGCTTTGGTCAATATGTATCGAGGGGAAGTGTTAAAAGAGTCTGACCTTCCTAAGAAGTTTGCTGGCTATACTCCTTGCTATCGTAGAGAGGCGGGAAGCTATAGGTCAGAAGAACGTGGAATGATAAGAGGACACCAGTTTAACAAGGTTGAGATGGTTCAATATACGAAGCCTGCCGATTCGGATAAGGCTTTTGAAGAGTTGGTTGGCAAGGCAGAGAGATTGGTGCAGAAATTAGGATTGCACTATCAAGTAAGCAAACTAGCCGCTGGAGATTGTAGCGCTAGTATGTGCCGAACATATGATATTGAGATTTGGATCCCAAGTATGGGTATATATAAGGAAGTAAGTAGTGCATCTAATGCTAGAGATTATCAGGCAAGACGAAATAATACCAGATATCGTAACGAAGAGACCAAGAAGTTAGAATATGTGCACACTCTTAACGCCAGCGGCTTGGCAACATCTAGACTATTCCCAGCATTGCTAGAACAGTGCCAGAACGCCGATGGCTCTATCACTATCCCAGAAGCATTGCGCAAGTATATGGGCGGAATAGAAAGAATAGAAAAGCCTACAAAATAATCTATATCAGCACAGCAATTATTGACGGTTTTGTCAGAAACAAAATAAAATTAAATAATTATTAACGCTTATTGTCACAAAGTTGCAACTTTGTGACAATTTGATTTGTATATAGAACGAGAGGAAAATATGAACATTTGGAAAGATATATCTAAAGAAAGAATAACGCCAAAAGATTTTGTTGCGTGTATTGAGATAGAGCAGGGCAGCAAAAACAAGTACGAATTAGACAAGGAAACGGGCCTGTTAATACTAGATAGAGTGCTATATACATCTACACATTATCCTATGAATTATGGGTTTATACCAAGGACATACTCCGAAGACCATGACCCACTAGATGTGTTTGTGTTGTGCAGTCAGCCAATTGCACAAAACAGTCTAGTAAGGTGCTATCCTATAGGCGTAGTCAAAATGAAAGATAGGGAAGAAAATGATGAGAAGATAATCGCCATTCCTTTTGGCGACCCACAATGGCATGATATTAAAGAACTAAAAGAACTGCCCCAGCACATTATGAGCGAACTTAAACATTTTTTAGAAGTATACAAGGCGCTAGAGAACAAGAAAGTCGTCGTGCAAGAGATTTGTGACCGAGCCGAAGCAGAGCGAACTATAGTGGAGGCTTTGGCTAGATATGATGAGAAATTTAGCATTGATTAATGTAAAATTTAGAAAATATTTAATGAGAACAATCTTATTAACAACACTGCGTTATTAGACTAAAATAGAATAAAAAGTGCATACTATAGAATTTTATAGTATGCACTTTTGTTATAAAGTCTTGGTGTGAAAGATTAACAATATGGCATATTTTTGTTATTAGGTTTTCTAATCAAACGACTAATTAGAAGTAGTCGTAAACACTTTATCGTTATTTTGAATAGTTGTAACGAATTCTATTAAAGTGTTGACATCTTCGTACATAGAATAAAAATTTCCGATCAGGCCTTTTTGCCCTTTCTTTTTTGTATTAAATAGATTGTGATAAGGAAAGCCTATGTACATTGTGTTGCCGGTTAATACCATTTTGATACTGCCCATTTTTTGTTTTAGAGATTGTAAATATTGCATTGTATCTACGGACAATATATATCTTGCTTCTACTTGATCAGAAGATTTTATCTTGAATGACTTGTTAAATTGGATGTCTTCTAACAAGACTTTTTCGGTCTTAAGTGAACAGCCAAACCCCGTATTGATATCTAGTACACATTTGAATGGGTTGGGGAATTCGATATATCCAAACATTCCCGAGTATAAAGTACGCTCTTTATGATTTCCCTCATTGTCCGTATAATATTCAATAGCAGTAATGTCGCATATTCTTAAGTCGCAAAGTGTTAGATTGTTGTTATTATCGGTTAGTGGAATGGTTAACAAATCTTCGCCATAATATCGATCTATTATTCCGCTGCTAAATTGTGATTTTGTAAAAATATCTTTTGCTATAAACGCATTTGGGGTATATGTATGCGGTCTATCACTAAGTGTATATTCTATTAAGTCTATCATATATTTGCCAATTAGTTTTCTACGATAAGAAGAGACTACTCCTGCGGCAATAAATAAACCAATTGCCACGAATATCATAGTGCCCATAATGGGGGCAATGTTAAATACACG
Source organism: uncultured Clostridia bacterium (assembly GCA_945921465.1). Classification (GTDB taxonomy): domain Bacteria; phylum Bacillota; class Clostridia; order Christensenellales; family UBA1242; genus UBA11490. The sequence continues at coordinate 44,724 of CAMEKS010000004.1, forward strand.
GCCAAAAGTATTACTAGCAACTATCAAAAATACAAGCAATCCTATCCAACCGACAGCCAAAGCGCACATACCCAATATTATTAATGTTTTTATGGCTTTAGAATATTTGTCATATTTTGTTATATCTTTTTTGTCAATTTTTGAATTGATATATTCCTCAAATTCTTCTCTCGTTTTCATTGCAACTCCTTTGAACAATATAAGATCATATCTAATTATTAATTTGCTGTATGTGGGGATTTAGAAATGTTATAAACTATCTTTGGCTACTGGCGAACCTTTTGATTCGGCGACTTTTAGACCTTGAGAAGTCTATAACGAAATAAGTTAAGAATTATTTGTCAAAGTCTATAGTGGCAAGCATTTTTTCGCCACCATCTATTCTATATAGTTGCATATAGTCGAAGCCAAAAGATGCGGCGACCAAATTATTAGGGAAAGTCTGAATAGAAGTGTTATACATATTGACATTGCTGTCGTAGAACCGCCTTGCAGCAACGAGTTTGTCTTCAATAATAGTCATTTCCTTCATTAGTTGTTTGAACAAACCATTTGCTTTTAGGTCAGGATACTTCTCTGCAATTACACACATTTGACCAATCATTGGCAGTGATTCGTTGGCGCAATCAATTAATTCTTTTTTGTCGGTAGTTTTCATTGCCCTTGACCTAAGTTCTGTAACATTCTCAAACAATTCTTTTTCGTGCTTAGCATATCCCTTGACAGTGTTGACAAGATTAGGAATCAAATCAAAACGTTGTTTTAATTGAATATCTATCAATGCCAGACTCTCTCGCACTTTGTTAGAATATCTAACCATTTTGTTGTATTTTGCAATTAACCAAATCAGCATTACCAAGCCCACAGCAGACACTGCATATAGTGCCGGTATGGCTGTGATAATTGCCAGCACTATGCCAACGACAATTAATGCGATTGGCAGTAATATTAACATCATTATTCCCAAAACACTTTTATTTTTTCTTCCGTTTTCCATTAGTATAACTCCTTATATAATATTTTGCTGATTGTCTAAATCTATTCAATAATAGATGTACAATGCTTAATATATTCTATGTGATGTTGCTTTGCTCACTATGTTCGCAACTCAGTTTGCTAATCGCAAACACCGCTATTACTAGCGACATCCTGATTGAATTAACATCAGTTATATACAAGCGATCCCTTAGGGTACGTTTGCCTCTAACTTCCGATTATATGATATTTAAGTACTAATTATTAATAGGCGTTTAATTTATACATCACTCAACCATAAGCCAAGGATCTTTGTTCTTTATGGTGTTTAATTAGTCAAGTTATTCACAATCTTTTTTATTTTGTGGATATCTCCACCGCCACATCTAGTGCCAACTTTATCATATCCACAAAGGAATTTTGTCTTGCCTCTGCATCTAACTTTTCCCCTGTTGCAATGTTGTCTGATACCGTACATATTGCTAACGCATTTTTGCCTAATTTATTCGCGTTGATGTATAGTGCCGCACTTCCATTTCTACCCCAAGCAATTCGTGCTCTTTGGCAACGGCAAGTTGGTCTATATCGGTGTAGAAGGTTTCCGAACACCAGATTTTGCCAACATTTGCAGTTAAATTGTTTTTGCTGGCGACATTCTTTGCCACATCTAGCAGCATAGGGCTAGCAGACACATATCCCGCACCGTTGCGGATATAATAATCGTCATAGTTGGTCGTTGTGAAACTTTTTTCGCCCAAAATAATGGACCTTAAAGCAATATTTTTATCTAGTGATCCGATTGTGCCTACTCTAATAATGTTGGCGACATCATAGAACTTGAACAATTCGTAACTATATATTCCCATACTCGGATTGCCCATTCCATGAGCCATTACTGTGATAGGCACGCCACGATAAGTGCCAGTATATCCCTGGACCCCTCGTACATTATTTACTAGCACGGCGTTATCTAATAGAGTATCTGCTATCATTTTGCTACGCAGTGGGTCTCCTGGCATAATTACTGTTTTGGCTATTTGCCCCAACTTGGCACTATTGTGTGGTGTAGGTGTGTATTCCATTATTATAGTTGCTCCTATTGTCATTTTATGTATTCTAACACATTATTCTACACATCTCCAAAGATTTTGGCAACAAGAATTATTTATGCAAATAAATAATGATATTGTTCGGTAAATAAAAAAATACTCAAGGTATTTTTAATCACAAAAAATTGTTTGGTTCGTTATATTATCTGTCTAACGACCACTTTGGACAATATTTCCTCGGGCACAATCTATTACTGACTGCAGCGGAGAATATATACTTATTATCATCACTATGCGGGGCTATCGCCCAATCTGCACTATCGTGCATCGCAGCCGACTAACGTCGTCTGGCACATAGATTGAATTAACATTGTTTGCCGTCAAGTATCCCTGTGTGCTGATTGCCGACAACCTCCGATAACAAAATCTAATGCCATGTTTTTTTGTTTTACTTTAACCCAATTGTTTGATATCATAATTAATATGGAAAAGAAAAATATACTACTAGTAGGCGTATGTGGTGGAATGGGACAAGCCACAGCAGAAATGTTAATAAGAAATGGGTATAATGTCTGGGGAATAGATTATTGTCCCACTTGTGATATAGATGGGGTAAAATATTTTCAAGCAGATATAACAAATACAAAACAGATTGAGAATATTTTTGCTGAAATCTCAAAAAAAATTACACATATTTATGCAATAATACATCTGGCAGGAATTTACCTTATGGATTCTTTAGTTGAGATGAGTGAAGAGAGATTTGCACGAATTTTTGATATAAATGTCTTTGGGATTTATCGAATAAATAAAATTTTCTTACCTTTATTATCAAAAGGAAGTCGAATACTCATAACATCTAGCGAAGTTGCGCCTTTAGACCCATTGCCATTTAACGGTATTTATTCTGTCACGAAAAGTACCATAGAAAAATATGCTTACTCTTTGCGTATGGAACTTAATTTGCTAGGAATAGATGTATCAATCCTTAGGCCAGGCGCTATTAAAACAAAATTACTAAACAATTCTACTAGCGAATTAGATAATTTTTGCCAAAATACAGAAATCTACAAAAAAACTTCAAAAGAATTTAAGAAAATTGTTAACAATATAGAGGCCAAAAATGTTGCGCCTGAAAAAGTCGCTATAAAGATAGAAAAATTTTTATCCGTTAAAAAGCCTAAATATGTTTACAAAATCAATAGGAACAAATTGCTTTTAATATTTAATGCTCTGCCAGATAGATTACAAGTATGGTTAATAAAAAAATTATTACTTAAAAAAACAAAAAATAACACTAACCATTAATAATATTTAATACAAACGTTTTGTTTTGTATAAAAACTAGAGTAAAAATACTCATCAAAATGAAGTGTGCGACACTTGACAAAAAAAATATTTATCTAAAAATATTTGTTTTAATTTTTTGTAAGAGTTAAATTATATCGTTTATTAGCCGCAACAAAATCCTTCTATGAAGTTTTATCATAGAAGGATTTTTAGTAAAGTGTCATTTTTTTGCAGTAGCAAAAGATAAGCCACGTCAATTAGTGATCCAAATTCTTAGTATATTTACAAGTTTCAAATTGCGCAGACGGGCGTGCTTAATATTTAGGAAATCCCCTTGGGCAACGATGCTAGCAAAAAAAGCACACTAATGTGTGCTTAATATTTTGGTAGTCTCAAGGGGTTCTGTTAATTATCAACTACATTTTGATAAAAGTTTATCAAAGTTTCAAATTTGATGTAAATTTTACAATTTCCAAGTATAAAGATTTACAATTCGCAAACTTGCTAAAATTTGAAATTGTGATAACGCAAAGGTTGAAGGTTTATGGTTTGGGGATTTTATTGTTAAAAAACACGGAATCAATTAGACTCCGTATTTTTGTTTTATTCAGCATCAACTATTGTATAAGTTATTTCAAATTCTTGGTCGTCATACATAAACTTGTAAGTATAAGTTCCGGCTTCTTTATCTTTTATATAAATAGAAACACTGTCATTATCTACAAATTGATAATCTCCAATAGTGATAAGCATAGGTATTGTTAATGAAGAAATTGTATTTTCCTCTGTTCGTTCAATTTTAAATGTGTTTTGTTGCAATTCAACACCACCTTTTTCACCGTAGTAATAAACATAATCTATAAGATATCCACAATAGTCAAAAGTGATTGTGTTTAGACCTATTTCTGACTGAGTTATATCAAAGCCAAAATCTTCTAATTTTATTGTTGTTGTATAACCAATATTTGTTTTATAACTACTATTGAGAACTTGTCCGTCATTGCCTACAGTTACTTCAGTGGAAATTCTAAGTCTAATTTCTTTAAAATTTTCTCCAACATAATATATATTTTTGCCAGTGATTTGAACTTTTTGTATATCAAAAACCCTATAATTAAAGGTATAGGTCATTCCGTGAAAGTCTATTATGTATTCACAATTTTCCGAAACAGTAGAAGTGTCAATATATTCGTCTAAAGCAATCGAATACAATTTGATATCATCACTATTATAAACACTAAGCTTTATTTGAACTTTTTCTCCTAAACAATAAGCGTCCATTCTAGGACCATCGTTAAGACATACAATATAGCAATCATTCAATGGTAATACATTGCATTCAAATGTTATAGAGTATCCGTTTATTTCTACAGTAATGTTTTGAGTTCCAACAGTGGAAGTATTTATTATGTTTTCTTTTGAATAATAAGTATATAATTCAATATCTTCTACTGGGGTTGAACCATTATAATAGTAATATTTTATAGCTTTATATTCTTGATATTGATAAATAGTTTTGCTTTCTTCGGCAATTTCTATAGTTTTTACTTCATATGGGAAGGAATATTTGTATCCGCAATAGTTAAATGTTAATGTATATTTGCCAATTTTTGTGGTATCAATTTCTCCAATCATAATGGAAACATTTTTTTCTATTGTTCCATCTGTATAATACACATCAAATGGCATTTCTATATCGGTATATTTTTCTTCAGTTAGCATAAAAGTTAAAGGATTAGATCGTTCTATTTTAGCAACTTTTACTTTACTTATGTTTAAAAACAAAGGTTTTTCTGGCATATCTAAGGATAAAATAATTCTTAATTCATTTTCAAAAACAATCAGTGGTTCTGGATCAATCATTATTGTGTCAACAGCACCATCTGCAGAAACAAAATCTACAGCAACTGAGTTTAGTATTGTTTGACTATAAACTTTAACATCTTCTGCAAGTTTAATAGATTGCACATCCTTTACGGTATAAGAATAAACTAAAGGCTTTCCATAATAGTTTAAATTAAGTTGTTTTTCGCCAATAGTACTACAATCAATTATTTTTTGTGAAAAATCATATTCGCCTATATATTGTACACGTTGAGTAAGTGTTTCGTTATTTGAGTATTTAACCTTCAATGCAATTGTGTCTTCATAATTCCCATAAATAAAGGACACTCTAAAATTCTTGACCCAAAAGAGATCGGTTGTGTATATAAAATCAGGGATGAAAATTGGATAAAAATCTATTGGGAAGTAATTAAAGTTATAAATATTATAGTCTACATTATATTCCAAATCAGGATTTAGAACAATTTCATTATTAAACTCCAATCCAGAATAGTCATAATCTTTTATCAAATCAAAATCTCTACCATTTGATGAGTATGTCCCCACTGATTGAGATACGCTGTTTTCTTCTTTTGAAGTGCTTTTTTCTTCTTTTAGTGAATATTTTTCAGAAACTTTTTTGTTTTCTCCCAATAAGAAAAGATTATTTTCCTCAGTGCTTATACTTACAATATCTACGACAGAATATTCATAAGTTGCTGTTTTCCCTAAGTACTCAACAATAATAGAGTGGTTTCCAATAGTCAGATCTTCTTCTTTAAAACTTATAGGTATATCTATATTGTTAAAAATTTTCCCATTTGTCAATGTTTGTTTAATTGTAATGGTTTTTGGAATTTCGTCAATTCCAAACCAGTTTGCCGACTCAACTGTGAATTCTGCAATATCATAAACAGTATAAGATACACCAATATTTATTTGACTAGTATCGTTGGGATTGTTAAAAATGTCTGATTTATTAACTGTTAAATATATAGTTTTTTCTCCAACTGACTCGCATAAAAATTCACCAGATGCTTGAAATTCTCTAGTAAAAGTAGTCGTTCCGTCATTATAAGTAATTAGGGTTGATGCGTTTAATTTATAATAAAAACCCATTGGAAAATCTTTTAAAAAACAATTCACAGATAAGTAATCTTCATTAAACTCATAAACATAATAACGCCAGATTATCTCTTTGTCGCAATAATTAAATGTCAATATTTTTGCTCCAGGACTAGATGTGTCCAATGGATTATCTAATTTAACATTTCTAAGAACAGTGTGTCCATCTTCGTAATATATTAACAATTTAAGAGAATCGACTTTTTCACCAACAAATAAATTTGTTTCGCTTTTAATAACTGCTGTGTTTATTGCACATTCTTTTACATATATGGTTAACTCTGTAGAAAAACCTTTGTATGAAAAAGTTATTGCCTTTTGACCATATTCGGTTGTATCAAAGCCTGTGATAATCAAATCTGAATTGTTTATAAATTCTATAATTGTGTCAGCAAGATCAAATGCTCTAGCAGTTTTTTTGTTTTCCTTTGGTTTAGAGCGAAGTGTTGCGATATTAACTTGTGAACTCATGGATAATTCTTCACCAAGATAATAACTTTCATTAACAAGGTCTTCATTTATGTATAAGTAATAATCTGATTCATTATTATCTTTTTTCGTAAGGTGATATATTGATACACCAAATACGCATAAAAGGACGGCACAAATACCTATGATTATAATTGACATTTTTTTATTCTTTGTCTTCATCATTTTTCTCCTTTTTATCTTTTCAACAGTATTATAACATAGTTTTATACATTTTGATATAGTTTTTAAAAAAATTTCACAAAATGAAAAAATCTCAGCACTATTGCTGAGATTAGAAATGGTAGTCCCAAGGGGATTCGAACCCCTGTCGCCACCGTGAAAGGGTAGTGTCTTAACCACTTGACCATGGGACCAAATACTATAATGGTAGCGGCGGTGGGATTCGAACCTACGACCTCTCGGGTATGAACCGAACGCTATAACCAACTAAGCTACGCCGCCATATTAGTTTTTTTGAACGAGCTTAGTTTACTATATTAGCCGCTGCTTGTCAATAGTTTTGCGATATTTTATCAAAATTTGTACAAATCGGATTTTATTGTTGATTAATTAGTTTATTGCATTGATAATAAATTTTTGATATACTAGCGATTGATGATTAAGATAATTAAGAGGATCTTTAACTTCGCCATCGCTTCGCAACTCAGTTTGTTACTGCATACCCTTAATTGATAGTGGTATATTATTGAATAACCAGTAGTTATATATAGGCAGTGGTGCGGTTGTGTTGAATTATTACAATAATAATATTTGGAGTAAAAAGTGTTAGAATTAAAAGAAATTAATTTAGAAATGGGACGAGCCGAGTGGGAAATGTTTCAAGATATCCCTGCAAAAAAAATGGTTCCACCAATCTTTGCTATGGCTTGGCTTACGAGATTTTTGCAGAGTATATAGAGTCTCAATTGGCAAGAGCGAGCAATGCGATTACCCCATATGATACCCCAACAAGGATATTTATAATGTATGACAACGATAGACCTGTGGGATATGTTGGCATAAGGACAGAGATAAATGAAGATTGGAAGAAATGGTGTGGCAACGTATACTATTGTATCAGATTAAGTGACCGAGGCAAAGGCTATGGCAATGCGATTCTAAATTTGGCAAAACCTTTGTGTAAAAAAATAGGGGTACAACCTATTTATATTCAAGCCAATATCGACAATATATTGTCGCAAAAAGTAATAGAGCACAATGGTGGCGTGGAATACAAAACGGATAAGTCGAAGTATTACTATATAGACATTAAGTAAATATTGCTAAAAGTTTGACAAATACGGCGAAGATGCGGTAAGATAAAATAAATTTTTGTGATTCAGAGGAAATGATATGTACGACTTCAAAGAAATTGAAAAAAAATGGCAGGATAGGTGGGAGAAAGATGAAAGACTGAGAGCTGTAGATTTTCACCCAACAAAGCCCAAATATTATGTGTTGTATGAATTTTTTAACATCAGCGGCAACCTGCATATGGGTCACCTTAAGGGGACAGTGCCAGCGGATGCTTTGGCTAGATTTAAGAGATTTCAGGGATATAACGTGCTGTTTCCTATAGGCGGAGACAGTTTTGGTCTACCTGCAGAGAATGCGGCAATTAAGAAAGGTATTAATCCTGTCAAATTTGTTAGCGATGGTATGAACAATGCTATGGCTCAGTCAAAGAAGATAGGCTTGTCATTTGATTGGAGTAGAACCTTCTGCACATCCGATCCAGATTATTACAAATGGACCCAATGGATTTTCTTACAATTATTAAAAAATGGTAAGGCTTATAAGCAAAAGGGTTATGTTAATTTTTGCCCAAAATGTCAAACCGTTTTGTCTAATGAGGATAGTCAGGGTGGCAAATGCGACAGATGTGGCAGCGATGTGGTCCAGGTAAATAGAGATGTGTGGTTCCTTAAGATGAAAGAATATTCGGAGAAATTGCTTGGCAATGTGGACCGAATAGATATGGCAGAGAACTTAAAGGAAGCACAACGTAATTGGATAGGCAAGAGCGAGGGTGTTCAACTGAAGTTAGACATAGTAGATGCTAACGGCAATAAATTGGATGAGATAGAGATATATACTACTTGTATCGAGACAGTTTATGGCATTACGTTTGTAGTGTTGGCTCCAGAGCACGATTTGGTAGAGAGACAGCAGAACAATATATCCAATATGGATGAAGTAAGAAAATATATTGAAAAAACCGCACTAAAAAGTGAATTTGATAGAATAAGTAAGGTAAAAGACAAGTCGGGCTGCAAGTTAGAGGGACTATATGCTATCAATCCTGTCAATGGGGCAAAAGTACCGGTGTACTTAGCGGATTTTGTGCTAGGTGGATATGGAACAGGTGCCGTTATGGCGGTGCCTACTCACGACCAAAGAGATTATGAGTTTGCCAAGTTATTTAATATCCCTATGATTCAAGTTATAGAGGGAGATGTAAGCAAATGCGCTGTTGAGAAAGCCGAATATTTAGAAAAGAATAGCAAGTTAATCAACTCTGGCGAATTTAGCGGAATGAATGTGCTAGACGCAAAATCAAAGATGGCCGATATGGTGGTGGCAAAAGGATACGGCAAGAAACAAATTAACTATAAGATGCAAGATTGGTCGTTCAATAGGCAGCGTTATTGGGGCGAGCCATTCCCAGTAATATTCTGTGAGCATTGCGGAGTTGTTCCTATGGACGAGAAAGACTTGCCATTGACTTTGCCTGCTACCGACGACTATTTGCCTAATGCACACGGCGATAGTCCATTGTCTAAAATTGATAGTTTTGTTAATGTAAAGTGTCCTAAATGTGGCAGACCTGCCAAGAGAGAGACAGATACAATGCCTAATTGGGCGGGTTCGTCATGGTATTGGTTAAGATATTGCGATCCACACAATGATCATGCACTGGCAGATTATGACAAATTAAAATATTGGGGCAGTGTAGATTGCTATACAGGTGGTACCGAACACATTACACGTCATGTGCTATACGCATTTTTCTGGCAGAATTTCTTGTACGAGATCGGTGCTGTACCTACTAGGGATCCCTTTATTAGGAAAATGGGTAGCGGACTTATACTAGATGACGAAGGTAAGAAGATGAGCAAATCTTCTAAGAATGGCATATCTCCCCTAGAAGTTATTGACAAATATGGGGCAGATGTGGCAAGAATGCATGTACATTTCCTTGCGGGTTACGAAGATAATTGCCAATGGACGTTTAAGGGAATTGAAGGTATAGTCAATTTCTTGGACAAGGTTTGGAAATTGCAAGATATGATTAAGGGCGACGAGGTCTCTGCCGAGCACGAAGTAGAACTAAATGCCTTGATCAAAAAAGTATCTGAAGATTATGAGAACTTAAAATTAAATACCGCTATATCGGCTTGTATGATTTTTATTAAGAAAATCAAAGAAGATGGCTGGATCTCAAGAGAAGAGTTAAGAAGATTCTTAATCGTGCTTAATCCTTTAGCGCCGCACATTACTAGCGAAATGTATGAGAGGGTATTTGGTTTAGACATTCTAGACCAGTCTTGGCCGGAATTTGATGAGAATAAAATTACAAAAGACGAGTTGCCATTCCCTGTACAAATTAATGGCAAACTACGTGGGACTGTATTGGTATCCAAGAATGCCACACAAGACGATGTTGTCAATGCAATTAAGGCCGATGACAAATTCAATATTGATTTTGACAATATCCGCAAGATAATATATGTTCCTGGCAAAATAATTAATATTATATGTTAAAAAACATCAGTAGTAAAAGCACAATATATACACATTCTTAGATTGGTAAAAACAATTGTATTAATGTCAAATATATAAGCATAGAGAAGTATTCTATGCTTATTTTATTAAATTATATAGATTTTGTTGTCACTCAATTAACACAAACATTTTTTGATATATAAAATTTTTTATTAAAATATATGTTGACAAAGGGGTTATTTTGTATTATACTAAGGGTCGTAAAAAATGAAAAAAGACAATTAGTATATGCTTCCTTAGCTCAGTTGGTAGAGCAACTGACTCTTAATCAGTGGGTCCGGAGTTCGAGTCTCCGAGGGAGCACCAATAATAATCACTCTGTTATGAGTGATTTTTTTATTCCTCGGAGACTCTGGTGTGTTGTCACACACCGACAACTATCGTTGCCAGAACTCCGGACTGCGTCCAGTGTAGTCGGGGACCCTGCCCGACACTTCCGCATACGCTACAGCCGATCTCCGAGGGAGCACCAACAATAATCACTCTGATATGAGTGATTTTTT
>CAMEKS010000005.1 GCA_945921465.1 uncultured Clostridia bacterium
AATCATTTCTCTAAATGCACCAATTCTCTCTGGGTCAAAGAACATATGCTCGGTACGGCATAGACCAATACCCTCTGCTCCTAATTCTCTAGCACGTTTAGCATCTGCTGGAGTATCTGCGTTGGTCTTAACACCCAATTTCTTGTATTTGTCGGCTAATTTCATAATTCTGCCGAAGTATCCGCTATTAGGATCTGCAGGAACAGTCTTAATCTCACAATTATAGATATTGCCAGTTGTACCATCTAGAGAGATATAATCCCCTTCGTGGAATGTCTGACCAGCAAGAGTAAAGCATTTGTTCTCTTCATCCATCTTAATGTCGCCGCAACCAGATACGCAGCAAGTACCCATACCACGAGCAACTACTGCTGCGTGAGAAGTCTGACCACCACGAACTGTTAGGATACCTTGGGCATATTTCATACCTTCAATATCCTCTGGGCTAGTCTCTAATCTAACCAATACAACTTTCTCTTTGTTTTTGCCTCTAATAACCGCATCTTCTGCAGTGAACACGATCTTACCAGTAGCAGCACCTGGAGATGCAGCAATACCCTTACCTACTACATTGTTCTTATCTGCATTCTTCAACGCAGTTGCATCAAATGTAGGGTGAAGTAGCATATCTAGAGTCTTAGCGTCGATTTGCATCAATGCTTCTTTCTCAGTAATCATACCCTCGTCGATCAAATCACAAGCAATACGGATAGCTGCAGCAGCAGTTCTCTTACCATTACGAGTCTGAAGCATATATAGTTTCTTATCCTCGATTGTAAATTCCATATCTTGCATATCACGATAGTGTTTCTCTAGAGTATCACAAATTTTTAAGAATTGGTCATACACTTCTGGCATAATCTCTGCCATCTTGGCAATAGGCATAGGAGTTCTTACACCTGCAACTACGTCCTCTCCTTGGGCATTCATAAGGAATTCTCCCATTAGTCCCTTCTCGCCTGTAGCAGGGTTACGAGTAAATGCAACACCTGTACCAGATGTCTCACCCATATTACCAAATGCCATCATCTGTACATTGACTGCTGTACCCCAACTATAAGGAATGTCGTGATCCATACGATATACATTTGCTCTAGGATTATCCCAAGAACGGAATACTGCCTTAATAGCCTCGAATAACTGTTCCTTAGGGTCATCTGGGAAATCTTTGCCCAATTGCTTTTTGTATTCTGCCTTAAACTCTCTTGCCAATTCTTTTAGATCATCAGCAGTCAAGTCTACGTCGTAAACTACACCCTTTCTCTCTTTCATTTGGTCGATAAGTTTCTCAAAATATTTCTTACCAACTTCCATAACTACATCACTAAACATTTGGATAAAACGACGATAGCAGTCCCAAGCCCATCTAGGGTTGCCGGACTTCTTAGAGATAACTTCTACAACATCTTCGTTAAGACCAAGGTTAAGGATTGTATCCATCATACCTGGCATAGATGCTCTAGCACCAGATCGTACTGATACAAGAAGTGGATTCTCTTTGTCGCCGAATTTCTTGCCAGTAATCTCTTCCATTTTGCCAATGTATTCCATGATTTGTGCTTGGATTTCTGGATTAATCTGTCTGCCGTCCTCATAGTATTGAGTACAAGCTTCGGTAGTAATCGTAAAACCTTGTGGTACAGGTAAACCAATTCTTGTCATTTCTGCCAAGTTAGCACCCTTGCCACCAAGCAACTCTCTCATTTTAGCATTACCTTCGCTAAATAAATAAACATATTTATTTGCCATACTTTTTCTCCTGTTTATATTTTTTTGGCTTAAATACCGAAGTAATTATATTAAATAAAAAAACAAATAGCAAATGATATCAGCAAAATTTTTTACAAAATTTGCTATTGTATACATTATTGCTATTTGTTAAGAATTTGTAGTCAATTACTGATATGTATAGTTTAGTCAGAAGTCTTGGATAGCATCAGTGTGTTGTAAAATATTATTAATTACAAACCAATTTGAAAATTGTCTGAATCAAATTAAGCATACCCAATGTATCAATATCCGATAGATTAATATCCTCTAATTCGGAATAAGCTGTCCTAGATATAATGCTTAGATTATGCAGTGCCTCACCAGATACTTTGGTCATACCTTTGGCAATACAATTATGGCAATATATATCACAAGTTTTTGCGTCAAGATAAGCTGTATCCCCAACTTCGCAGCCACATTTGGCACAATGTACAAAATTTTTGGCATAACCTAAGTTTTTGGTTGCTTCGACTAGAAATTTGGTATACACAATGTTAAGTTGAGTCTTGGTCTTAAGTAATACATTAAGTATAGTCAGAAATAGCACAAATAGCTCTGTGCTATCTGGGTTGTAACGAGACACATATCTTACAACTTTGATTAGATCTACAGCCAATAAGTATTTATCGTAATCATACGCTATCTCAAAAAAGCTCTCTATTAGATCAGCAGAAATAACTGTATACATCCCACCTTTCTTAGATAATACAAAGTCAACAAAACAAAACAGTTGCCCTGCAAATCGCATCTTGGCAGTGTTTTTCTTAACACCCTTAACCACCGCATTGATTACACCTTTGTCAAAAGTCAAGATAGTTACTATTTTGTCATATTCTTTGTAATCTTTGGCGTCTATTATAATGCCTTTAGTCTTAAGTTCCACTAATTATCCCCTACCATATTGACATTAGATCTGAATATTATTTGTCTCTTGAACCAAATCTAATAATTGCTTTTCGTTAATTGTTTTAATTATTCTACCACTATTATCTACAAAATTAAAAACAGAAAATGTGTTTTTGTCAATTAATTTCAATAATTGTGGAATAGTAGTGTTTATTGGCACCACATATTCCTTAGCTGGGAGTATCGTGGGAGTATTGTTTTCTAATTTTTCGATATAAGCATATTTATAATACAGACTTTTGTCCAAATCAAATGAGGACATAATCAATAGTATTCCTACAAACAATGTGCTTAGATTGATTTTACCAAACGCCGACCACACAAATAATCCTAGAAAAATTATACCTACTACAATGCTATTAACACGATATAACTTATATATTTTAGCAAAATTGCGACGACTATGAATAAGTGCTAGTACAATTCTGCCTGCATCTAAAGGGAAAAGTGGGAGCATATTAAATATAAACAGAGACGCATTGGACAACACAAAACTATATGACAAAGTATATGTCGCTGGAAAAATCCACCATAGTGCTACAAATACAATCGCCAAAAACAAATTAACTAATGGTCCTGCCAATGCTATTTTGATTTCATCACGAAGCTTAAAGAAATTTTTGCTTCCACTAAGGCTGGCACCAAATGGTGAAAATGTTATATAGTTAAGGTTATATCCTAGTCGTTTTGCTACATAATAGTGGGCATATTCGTGAATAACAAGGGCTATAACATAAAATAGCACTTCGCCTATCCAACCAAAATATATGAATAGGAATAGTGCTATTATGCTTAATGGATTGATTACAATTTTTAACTTTGCCATACGATTTTATTGTTTTCAATTTTTAGATTTTTAACTTGTTTGCCACCAAAGTATGCCTTAAACTGAACAGTTTCACCCAGTTTTGCCGTTCCTATCTCTTGATTTTTGGTGACGGCATTGCCTACACATACACCTACGACATCTAGATTGATATATTCTACATAGATGTCTTTGCCGTACATTATTTTAACAATTTTAATGTCATTAATATCCGATATATTATCAACTACGCCATCTGCAACAGACTTAACCATAATGCTTTCTTTGACGACTGCGCTAACTGTTCCATCGGAATCGATTGATATATTAGAACTATTAATAGGCATAGCAAAACCTAGGTCTAAATTGTTATAATCATAATTCCAAGTAAATACAATTTGACCAGTCTCCACATATGGCGAATATATAGGATTGTATATATTGCAAACCGATTGATTGATGGCTTTTAGAGTGTCTTCAGAAGAGAGCCTGAGACACCCCACAGCAAGAACTGGCACTAATAGCAACAGTAAGAAACTATATGCCTTTGCTCGTACATGTTTTGCGATTTTGTATTTTGTAGAATTAGGATAAACTTTGGTTATTTCTGCTTTGTGTATTGACATATCACACCTCTTTTATTTTTTTAATTCTTAGCCGTCTTTAGTAATTATAATTTTTTTTAACTATTAACATTTTGCTATTTGCCAACTATTTGTGCACCTAGTCAATATCAATAATTGCAACTTCGAATTATCCATATATTGTATGATATTTAATGTTTTATTTTGTGGCAAAAATTGTCGAAAAAGTTTAATTATTTATTATTCTCATATTTATAATGCTTAAGATATATAAGACACTGACTTTATATTGTGACAATCAGCCTGAATTGACAAGTGATAATATCCATTATTGCCTAGGCTAACATCTATATCTAGATCATAATCTTTTAAGTCAAAATAATTTTTGAGAACATACAGAATTTCTGATTTCAATATTCTATTAATTTTTTGTGGATTATCTTGTCTATCTCTAATCAGCATATTGCGTAGTCTTCCTTCGCCATACGCCTGCATACTAGTATTGTCCATTTAACCTCCTATAATTTGGAAAAAAATTTATGACAACAAATTTAATCTATACAATTTTGCGGAGTATTCGCCTAAAATATCCCATAGTTCCTTTGTATTTCTTGGTACAATCAAATATGTCAGATTTGCCTTTTGCCAGATTATTAGCAAGACTACGAAAAGCATAAAAAGCATCAGTGCCTTTGGTTATACTGCCACCAATCATTAATTGATTACTAATCTCATCATCTTCGGGTATAACACCTATTAGGTTAATGCCCAAAAATTCACTTATGCTAGATATGCTTAGAGATTCGCCACTTAGTATTAAATCGCCACGAGCTCGATTGAGAACATAGTTTAGTACGCTGTAGCCAGAATTTCGCAGAATATTAATTACTTTTTCGGCATCTCTAACTGCAGATATATGTGGCGTGGTGACCACTAATGCCTCGCTTGCAAGATTAAGCACTCTAACAAATCCTTGGTCTATGCCGGCAGGACAATCAATTAAGATATAATCAAAATATGTATCTAATTCGTCTATAATACGAAGAATGTCACTGGCCATAACTGCCCTACTATTGACAAATTTAGTAGCAGGCAGTATAGATAAATTGTCATTAAAAAAATCAGTGATTACGGCTTGTCTGGCCCTGCACCTACCTTGCAAAACATCAAATATATCGTATATTATTTTATTCTCCATACCCATTACTATATCAAGGTTATTTAACCCAAAATCCCCGTCAACTAGCAATACCCTATAACCTATATTAGAAATAATTGTACCGAGGTTAACACACACTGTTGTTTTTCCCACACCGCCTTTACCCGATGTAATCACAATACGTCTTGCCAATGGATATCCTCCTAGGATAACAATAATTTGATATTATTTATATATATATAAAGATAATTATTATATACATTTATCTTAATGTAATAAAATTTTTTTAATATAAGGACATAATAATTGATTGCATAAATCATTTATGTACTGGCATCATTCTAAATATATTGAAAAAAGAAAAAAAAGTAAATGAAAAACCATTTGTTTCATTTACTTATTTTGGCAATGTGATTTTATACGTCACAAAGCGTCAAAATTCGCTTAATTAACTGATAGTGTATTGATAATGGATGTGTCTCCAATAATGCTTCCCGCCCCACTTAGAATAGATACAATATAATCATCTACTACCTCAACTTTCAGGCCAAGCCTCTTTGCCAAAAAATTCTCTAGCCCTGTGATACCTGCCATATTTCCGGTCAGCATTAATCCAGATACATTTAATTCAGCGATTATCTCTTTTGATAAAGATTTAATTATACTATCTAATATATCCGCCACTTCACTGACAAACTTAACATAATATTGATTAAAATCTGACGAATTAATATCAAATCTTACAAAGCCCCCACTCAAATTTTCTACACCAACATAACTTTTTTCTATTATATCATTAGGCAAAATTGTGGCAATATCATTCTCAATCTGACACAATGTTTTGTCAGACACATCCACATCGTAACTATCTGATAATCGCTTGCGGATATCGTTGGACACAATATCGTCTTCAAATGCTATAGTGTAGCCTTTTAGTACCTTATTATTAAGTACAACGGCAACATCTAGGTAATCAGAATTGATTACTACCATTAGTTTTGCAACTTGGTGTTGTGTGGTATTAAGCAAACTTAATGCTTGACCTTTACAAATCAAACGAATATTCTTTGCAGACACCGAATATGCTAGGCTAATATATTTGTCAATATCCTCCTTCGATAATCCACAAGGAATAAGGAATATTAAGTCTCTATT
Organism: uncultured Clostridia bacterium; assembly: GCA_945921465.1. Lineage (GTDB taxonomy): Bacteria > Bacillota > Clostridia > Christensenellales > UBA1242 > UBA11490. Next base: position 6,380 of record CAMEKS010000005.1, read on the forward strand.
TTTGAAGAATTTTCTTTCCTCCACCTTACAAAGCATATGATCTAAAAGTTGGCTACACACATCGAAATCTAATATTTTGCCACATCTTACAGGCGTCACTAGTCTGGTACCTTTGGGCAGTTTGCTAATCATATCTTCAGCTTCATACCCCACCGCTTCTAGGATATTATGATTAGATTTCTGCCGACACACCGCTAGCATTGGTTCATATAATACTATTCCGTCGTCAAATTTATAAACACTTATGCTGTCTTTTTCAAAGTTTACTACATAATCATAACCATCCATTTGTATAAACTCCTTGCTTTACAAAATTTTTTAATTTTTTTGAATAATTGTAAGATATCTGCACATCATACTAATAGAAGTTAATCAATTATTAGAGTTTTGATGAATCTATTCACATTATTTACTCCAATTATTCTTTAACTTCTTTTTTTGTACTTATAAGCACTCACATAGTGTCATACTATAATTGATTGATACCTATTTACATCTCTTTTATTGCATATTAATTAATCTTAGTAAGTTCACTACAACTGGCAAAGTCCTAAATGAATAAATGCCAGTTATACATTAGAAGACCCTACAGTTTTCTTATCAAATACGGTCATATAATCTATAGGAATTCATTGTGGCAAACTTCTTAGAACATTCTCTAGTTAATTAATTATCTTGACAAATAATTTTTCTAAGTTCTTCACACCTATTAAACAAATCTGTTTCGGTACCATTATTTAGTATATAATAGTCGGCAATTGCAATTGGACCAGCCTTTTCGATATTTTCTATCTCTGTATAATCACGCTTGTCTACCTCTTCACTATTTAGCGATCTAATATCTCTTTGTCCAATACGGCGTTTTCTTAAATTTTTGTCAGCCACTATCGCAATAACTACAAAATCATCTCCATAGATATCTTTGATATACTTGTATTCACTCCAAGAATATAAACTTTCTATCACGACATTGCCTTTGGCATATGCATCTCTAATTTTGGGTTCGTTCAATTTAGCATAAATAGCCATATCGCCACTGGCTCTAAATTCTTCCCTAATCTTTCTCTCATTATCTTGATTATTCTCTAGTCCTCTTTTGCGAATTTCATCAAAGGTGACAGCACCAAAATAAACCCTACCAAAGCCTTTTCCCTCGAAATAATCAGTCACTCTACTCTTACCAACTCCACACATCCCAACAATCGCTATTACTTTGTTCATCCAATTCTACCTTTATGCTTATTTTTTATTCCAAAACTGTCTAATTTTTTCAAAAATATTTTTACGATTTTCTAATTTAATGATTTCTTTTGCATAGAAATTATCTAACTTATCGCACAACTGCGGTATACAAATCATGTATATATATATATCATATTTAAGAAAAGAATCAAAACAAATTGATATTAGGCGAGCAATTTTGATTATCGCTAATTTGCTACTTTTTGTATGCCGTAAAGATTTGAAAGTGCTTTATTAAAAAAAGTTAAAAAAATAACAAAATTCTCTTGACATTGGCGGTGGCATATAGTAAAATTTGTTCGTTATCTGAAAAATGGTAATATGTGTTTCGGGGTGTAGCGCAGTTTGGTAGCGCACATGATTTGGGATCATGGGGCCGGGAGTTCGAGTCTCTTCACCCCGACCATCTATCTATTATGATTTGGGCCTTTAGCTCAGTTGGTTAGAGCAACCGGCTCATAACCGGTTTGTCCGGGGTTCAAGTCCCTGAAGGCCCACCATAAATTATAATAGATATTTACATATATGGCCTGGTAGTTCAGCTGGTTAGAACGCTAGCCTGTCACGCTAGAGGTCGAGAGTTCGAGTCTCTTCCAGGTCGCCATTATGTTTGCCTCGGTAGCTCAGTCGGTAGAGCAGAGGACTGAAAATCCTCGTGTCGGTGGTTCGATTCCGCCCCGAGGCACCATAAAACAATTTTACTAATACGGATAACATATATATGCTGGTGTGGCTCAACGGTAGAGCAGCTGACTTGTAATCAGCAGGTTGTAGGTTCGATTCCTATCACCAGCTCCATCCAAACATCTATGGGTGTAAATTGAATATAAACAAATGTTATTTTTTTTAATTTTTTTCATATTCAACTCTATCTCCTTTCTTATAATTTACTACATAGGTGTTTGAAATAACTTTTGGGAGAGTTCCAGAGCGGCCAAATGGAACAGACTGTAAATCTGTCGTCTCAGACTTCGTTGGTTCGAATCCAGCCTCTCCCACCATACTAACAAAAAGCCCTAAAAATAGGGCTTTTTTTGGTACCAAAAATCGATTAGGTCCATTTGGGGTCCAAAAATTTTTACACTAAAAAGTGGGCTTTTAATACCCACTTATCTAAAACAACTTTTCTTTCTGACTTTTTGTTAGTTTTACTCTATTAATCTACAGCATCTCCCACCAGTCTATTAATTGCCACAGGCGTAACTTGTGGCTTTTTCTTTTATACAAAAAAACACTCAAACAAAGTAATACTATCCCTAGTTTACTTCAGATTAAGTGTCTATTTTTTATTCAAAATATAGTTCTATCATTGCACTTATTTTTCACTAACAATCTCTATTCGTCAAATAAAGGTTTGATAAAACAATTTAGAAAATAACAATACAATCATATTAGAATAATTTACTGAACACAGTTTGCATAACAAATCAGTATACTATATTATCTTATAGTTGATTTATATAAGTAATACATAATATTTTTCTAATTCATCATATTTTACATCATTACCAGAATTAGTTCCATTGACTTATTCGCTTGACTCCTTATTAGCGCCTTGAGATAAAGAATCAACTTTTTGCTTATCTAGGATAGTTGCGACATACATCAATGTGAGTAGTATATAAATATATTACAAGCCAAATATTATAACATAATAGCACAAAATCACATTTTCTTTTCAATAATTTTAATTAAAATTAACTTGCTATCACTACATATCCGAACATAAATCTTTGCTACATTTGCTTAAAAGTTAATAGTTATTGATTTGTCGCTAAGGTTTAGTTGGGTATACTCTACTCCTGCCATTCTTAACAGTCTCTTACTTGCTTTAACCGAATCAGTTTCAGCATATTTGTCGGACAAATAATATACATGTTTTATGCCAGATTGTATAATCGCTTTAGCACATTCATTGCAAGGGAACAATGCAATATATATCTTTGCGCCCCTTACGGAGGTTGATGCATTAAGTATAGCATTCAGTTCAGCGTGTACAACATATGGGTATTTGATATCCAAATACTCTCCCTCTCTAGCCCAAGGCAATTCGTCATCGCTGCAGCCATTAGGGAAACCATTATACCCTATCCCTATTATTCTATTATTATCGTCTACTATGCACGCCCCAACTTGCGAATTAGGGTCCTTGCTTCGCATACCAGATAATGCGGCTACACCCATAAAATATTCATCCCAAGAAATATAATTATCTCTTTTTTTCATCCTTATCTCTCTTTTAATTCATAAATTTTTTTGGATAACAGTTTAGTTCCTTCTTCTATCAATTCTGGAGTGATTTTATCTCCTTTGACATATCCAAGTTCTTTACTTAGCCAAAATTCTTGACCTACAACCATTTTGTTAAAGCAAAATGGCCTAAATTTTTTCTTAATATACGCAGGCACAATTGGCGAATCTGTTTTAAGAGCAAATATTATCACACCGCTCTTCAATTCATTTGATTCATCAGATTTTAGCCTAGTTCCTTCTGGGAAAATACAAACAGCCTTTTCCCGACGCAGCATATCCATCGTTGTCTTAATAGATTTAATATCTGTTGTATTGCGATTAACCGGATAAGCACGAAGACACTTACATATATACCCAAAGAATTTATTGTGAAATAATTCTTCTTTTGCCATAAAGTTAAATCTTCGCCTAAATATCCTACTCCAGATCACAATAGGGTCTACGCTGCTTTGGTGATTGGTACAAAGAATTACCCTTCCTTTGCGTCTAATATTACGCTTACCAACTATTCTAGTAGGATAAATTAATATAAGCGGAATAAAAAATATGATAAGAAGTACAATCTCCCAAAATCTTTTCATAATTACTTCTCCCCTTCTTTTACTTTATTAATAATTATATTTGACACTTCTTGTGCGGTAATATTGTCTGAGTTGATATATATAGAGTCTGCAGTTCTAATCAGAGGCGAAGTCTCTCTAGTTTGGTCTCTTCGGTCCCTTTCAATAATCTCTGCTTCCACCCTAGCCAAATCATCCATATTAAGATGATCTTGATTCTTAGTATCATTAATTCTTCTAATTGCTCTAATTCTCGCAGAAGCATCTAGATAAAACTTGTACTTGGCATTAGGCAACACCACTGATGTTATATCTCGCCCCTCCATAACTACATCCACAGTTTCTGCTACTTGCCTTTGAATCGATGTAATTAATTCTCGCACTTTTGGATAAGCCGAACTAATAGAACAAACATCACTTACTTTGAGACTGTATAACCTGTCTGTAACATCAACACCCTCCAAATATACACGTTGAATTCCATCAATGTACTTTAGCTCAATTCTCACCTGGTCTATACAAGATAGCACATCACGCTCATTATTAGGATCAATATTGTGTTCTATCAAATACAAACCAACTGCTCTATACAACGCACCCGTATTAAGATGCAAAATATTAAGTTTGTTTGCCACGATATCACTAACTGTGCTTTTGCCCGAACCACTTGGTCCGTCTATTGCAATGTTAATCATTTCTAACCGCCTAAATAATAATATGCTTACTATATGCCAATAATTTTCTAAATAAATTATCTGCTATTTCCAAATATTTTGTTCTCTATTTCAGTTTTGCTAAGAGAAATATATTTGCCAACAGGTATATTATCTAGTTTCAAATTACCGATAGCTATCCTCTCTAACGCAATAACTGAGTGTCCTATACTATCAAACATTTTCCTAATTTGCCTATTTTTTCCCTCATAAATGGTAATATATCTATAATAATTAGCACCTATTCGCTTATCTGTCGTAATCTTGGCAGGCAGAGTAACCTTGCCGTCTATCTCCACTCCACACTCCAACGACTTTTTGTCCTCCACAGACAACGCCTTATTTGTAGTTATCTTATATGTCTTGGACACCTTAGTTGTGACCTTTGATGGATGTATTATGCTATTGGCAAAATCCCCATCATTGGTCAGAATTATCAAGCCAGTAGTATCGTAATCTAATCTGCCCACTGGGAAAACACTAGGGCTGCTAGGAACAAAATCTATAATTAATTTTCTGCCATGTCCATCTGCACAAGAACACAACACACCTCGTGGTTTGTTAAGTACATAATATACTTTGGATGTAACCGAGTGCAAAATATGACCTCGAAATAGTACTTCATCCCTATCCGATATATCTGTAGCCAAATCTTTGACGACAACGCCATTTACCCTTACTGCACCACTCAATATTAATTCTTCTACCTTGCGTCTACTTCCCAAACCACAAGACGCCAAAAACTTATTTATTCTCATTGAATATATTGTATATTAATAAATTAATTATGTCATTTCTTTTTAACCAATTTAGCAAAAAAAATGACTTACTATTGAATATAGTAAGCCACATTATTGCCAGTTTCAAAAGATTAGAAGTGTTTTTTATTTGTCTGTATGTTACTTCACTTTTTGATTTTTAAGCGACATAATAATTTTTACTGCCACCTTAATATAATCTCATCCAAAATATGCTTAATATCAATATTCTTAGTACTATCTATCGCATAAATATCGTCAGTAAAAATAGGTTCGCCATCAAAGCATACATAGACTTTACCTATAGCCGAATTTAACTCAACTGGCGCATCGATGCTATCTGGTATATCATATTTGACAGAATATCTAGATTTGTCTTCTATTCTAATTGCCTTAGAATATTCCTTAATTGATACTAAGCTTACTTTATTCTTATCTCCATTGTTAACCGTCACATCTGCAACATATGCATAAGGTGATACAAACTCCTTAACTTCGTATTCTGCAAGTGCCAACTCAGTCAACCTCTTACATTCATCAAACATAGGACCACAATTAAGGACAACCGACACAATACGCATACCATTTTCTTCGTGTGCATTGACTAAGCATCTACCAGCATTATCAGTAAACCCCGTCTTGACACCAACACAATTATCCATACTAAATAATAATTTATTTTTATGTTTTAGATATCTATCATTAGTGACGCCATTACCCGAGATTATTGCCCTCTTAGTAGATACAATTTCACGAAATTTTTCATTATCCAAGGCATAGTTTGTAATAACAGCCAAATCATATGCTGTAGTATAATGTGTATCACTATCCAATCCATGTGGATTATCAAAGTGAGTATTACTAAGTCCTAATTTGGATGGAAGTTCATTCATCTTAGTCATAAAATTGTCATAACCAAAATGCTCTGCAATAGCTACCGCACAATCATTACCACTAGCCAAAATAAGCCCAAGAAGCAAATCATTCATAGACATCATCTCTCCTTCTTGCAAATATATGCTAGTGCCTTCTATACCTATAGCATTATCAGATACTCTAAATGGAGTATCAAAATCAATAGTATTCTCAATAGCCACAATAGCAGTTACAATCTTAGTCGTACTAGCCATTGCCAGTCGTTGATCCGAATTGTGTGAATATAGCAAAGTATTAGTATAACCTTCAATTACTGCCATAGCCTTAGCTGAAGAGGCAATATCTGTATTATTAGCAAATATAATATTTGTCACATTATATATACTTATTGTCAGTACTACCATAGTTAATAGCAATATTGATAATTTTTTTGACATTTTATACATTTTTATTCTACATCTCCTTTGTGATTAATAATGTCCTTAAATGTGTCTAGAATGTCGCTAATAGGAAAACCCGCACCCACAGAGATATACTTAACATTATCACCTACAATTGTAAGCAATCCTATCGGAGAATAACTAATACCTGTGCCACTGACCCCTGCCAAAGAATCTGTAATACATTTGTGTTTTTGTCGACCATTATCAACGTCACAACCACCACTAATCAGTCCCATAGTAAGTTTACAAATCGGTACTATAATTATTTTGTCGCCTACAATTATGGGCTGTCCAATAATAGAAGAAGTATCTAATATATCACTTAGCGAGTCAATCGTATTTGTTATTAAATTATCAATACTGTTTCCCATATTTATATTTCCTCTCAAATATTGTTTTTATAACCGCCCATATCACATCTAGTAAACTTATTACTACTCTTGCATTTAGGCAAATTGTTAAATTATTTGTGTCAAATCCTGTATATTGATTTTGATAAATTATCACATCAGATTGATTTCGCCTAATCTTATAAAATATTATAGATAACAATGTGGCGATTGCAGAATTAAACAAAACTGCAACATCTGGTCTAGTACAATTAACAGTTATATTCGAATTAATATAATCAATATAAAGATAATTTATAATATTGTTTTTTAGATTGTTAATAAATGAAACTGTTTTCGAGTCTATTTTTAATCTCCAAGATTTCTTCTTTTTTCGACCTCTAAAATCTATACCATTTCTCGCAATTTTTAATTCAAAGAAAATAATCGGTATAGCGAAAAGTTTTATAATTATCATTCCATAATTTTTTTTTAAGTCATATTCAATGCTTATATCGATAATTAATCCAATTACAAAAATAAAAATTAAAGACGCTATTATTATAATCAACCAGTTCATATATATATTCTCTGCAATTATGTTCAAAACTATGTAAACGGCAACAAAAAAAGACTTAAGATGACACAATTTAATGCATCTACTTAAGTCTATATAGTAATAAAACGACTTCAATGCTTTATTATTTTACACTATCCAAGTCTTTTAAGTATGACTTATATCTAGCAAAACTACTCTCTGGAATTGAATTGATTAGAGTATCCAAAATCTTTTTATCTTCTCTACTTAATGTTTTAGGACTTTCGGCAACTATTGTTACTAACAGGTCGCCATAAACATTCCCATTAAGATTCTTAATACCCTTACCCTTAATCTTGAATACTGTATTAGACTGAGTTAATTCTGGAATTTTAAGAGTTGTATAACCATCTGCTAGAGGGACATCAATCTCGCCGCCGCGAATTAATGTATAGAATGGAACATAGATTTTAATCTTAAGATCATATCCATCACGCTCTAACAATTTGTGATCTTTGATATTAACAATAATATGCAGATCACCGTTAGCACCGCCACGTCGTCCTGCATTGCCACTTCCTCTAACTGTTATAACTTGGTGATTATCAATTCCTGCTGGGATGTTAATTGATATTACCTTGTTTACTTTCTTAATACCTGCACCACCACACTCTGAGCATTTAACCTTGATTGATTTGCCAGTTCCATTACAGTCTTTGCATACGCCCTGCCTAACCATTCTTCCAAAAAGTGTATTCTCGGTATAAGTAGCGATACCGGTACCTTTGCAAGTAGAACATGTTGTATACTCTGTTCCGCCTTTTGCACCCGTACCATTGCAGCTAGAACATTGTTCTTGTCTAGTTATAGTTATATCCTTCTTACAACCTAGCACTGCTTCCTTAAATGTTAAATTGATCTGAACTTGCAAGTCCTCGCCGCGAACTGCACTGCTAGACCTAGTTGTACTACCTCCGCCAAATCCTCCGCCAAACATATTAAAGATGTCATCAAAATCGAATCCGCCAAAACCAGAACTGCTAAATCCGTTTTGACTAAAGCCTCCAAAGCCGGCCCCGCCGCTATTGCCGCCAAAGAAACCGCCATTAGGATCCCCATATTTGTCATAATTGCTACGCTTAGTCTTATCGGACAACACCTCGTACGCTTCATTTACATCCTTAAACTTTTCGGCAGCACCAGCTTCCTTATTAATATCTGGGTGATATTTCTTTGCCATTCGCCTGTATGCAGATTTGATTTCATCATCACTGGCCGATTTGTCTACGCCCAATATCTCATAGTAATTCTTATTAGCCATTATATTATCCTTATACTAAATAATTAGTTTTTTAGTTACTTAAAGAAACAAAAGTGTGCGTACCAAATTTTCTAGCTTTGATACGCATCTTTTGTAAATAGATTACTTGGTCTCTGCGTCCTCTACAACAACATCATCAGGGTTGACAGTCTCTTTGCCATCAGCATTGCCTGCTTCTGCTTTTGCAGCCTCAGCAGCCTGTTGATACAACTTAGTTATAATAGGTTCGTTCTCTTTACTCAAATTATCTATAGCTTTTCTTAGAGCATCGATATCGTCAGTCTTAAACTCTTCTTTTGCTTTTTCAATAGCCTTTTCCAATTTCTCCTTATCCTCAGCAGAAATTTTGTCGCCATTGTCTCTTAGCATTTTCTCTAGAGCAAATACTAAGTTGTCTGCATCATTCTTGGTCTGAACTAATTCTTTACGCTTCTTATCTTCTTCTGCATGCGCTTGAGCTTCCTTAACAGCCTTATCAATCTCTGCTTCATTAAGATTAGAAGAAGCAGTAATTGTAATACTCTGAGCCTTGTTAGTGCCCAAATCTTTAGCACTTACTGATACAATACCATTAGCATCAATATCAAATGTAACTTCGATTTGAGGAACACCACGAGGTGCAGGTGGAATATCGTTCAATTGGAATCGACCAAGAGTTTTGTTGTCAGCCGCAAATTCTCTTTCACCTTGCAATACGTGAATATCAACACCTGGTTGATTATCTACTGCAGTAGAGAATACTTGAGATTTTCTTGTAGGGATAGTTGTATTACGCTCGATAAGTTTAGTAAATACGCCACCCAAAGTCTCAATACCTAGAGATAGAGGTGTAACATCTAGTAGCAATACGTCCTTAACGTCACCAGTCAATACACCGCCTTGGATAGCTGCGCCCAAAGCAACACATTCGTCTGGGTTGATGCCTTTGAATGGTTCTTTGCCAGTTTCTTTCTTAACCGCAGCAACAACTGCTGGGATACGAGTAGAACCACCTACTAGTAAAACCTTGTTGATATCAGAATATGTTAATTTAGCATCTTTCAATGCAGTTTGCATTTTCTTAATTGTCTTTTCGACTAAGTATTCTGTAATAGAATCAAATTTTGCACGTGTTAGATCGTACTCTAAGTGCTTTGGACCAGTAGCGTCTGCAGTAATAAATGGCAAGTTGATAGTAGTCTTAGTAGTTGCAGATAAGTCAATTTTCGCTTTCTCTGCAGCTTCTTTTAATCTCTGCATAGCCAATTTATCACTTGATAGGTCTATTCCATTCTTTGCCTTAAAGTCATCTAGCAATAATTTAATAATCTCGTTATCAAAATCATCTCCACCCAGCAAGTTATCTCCTGCTGTAGCCAATACTTCGAATACGCCATCGCCAATTTCTAGAATAGATACATCGAATGTACCACCACCTAGGTCATATACCAATATTTTTTGGTTCTTATTCTCGCCCTTGTCTAGTCCATAAGCTAGCGATGCTGCTGTAGGCTCGTTGATTATTCTAAGAACATCTAGACCAGCTATTTTACCAGCATCTTTAGTCGCTTGTCTTTGGCTATCTGAGAAGTATGCGGGCACTGTAATTACAGCCTGAGTAACTTTTTCGCCCAAATATGCTTCCGCATCATTTTTTAATTTTGTCAAGATCATAGCAGATATCTCTTGTGGAGAATAACTCTTGCCATCGATTGTAACCTTTTTGGTGGTACCCATTGATCTCTTAATAGAGATAACGGTTCTATCTGGATTTGCTACTGCTTGACGCTTAGCAACCTGTCCCACCAATCTCTCTCCATCTTTGTTAAATCCAACTACACTAGGGGTTGTTCTATCGCCCTCAGCGTTAGGAATAACTACAGGCTCGCCGCCTTCCATTACAGCAACGCAGCTGTTAGTTGTACCTAAGTCAATACCTATAATTTTACTCATAATTAATCTCCTTTTTGATTATATTTTCCATTTCTATTCTACTTAGTGTTATATACTAATTCAATCTATTAACCTTAACTGTAGAATGTCTAATAACTTTATCTCCTAACATAAAGCCACTCTGATATTCTTCTAATACAGTATCGTCTGGATATGCTTCGTCCTTGCCAACCAATACCGCATTGTGCAGATTAGGGTCAAATACTTTGCCCAAGCAATCAATCTTATGAACATTCAACTCGTTCAAAGCTTTCATCATTTGATTATATATCAAATCAATTCCGCTAAGCACCGCATCGTCTGTTATATTAGATTTTGCTTGATTAAAACTATCTATTGCTGGCAGCAATTTCTCTACTGTAACAGCAATGCCGTTATTGTAACTAGTTGTTGCGATTTCGGCATTTCTTCGCTTATAGTTCTCAAACTCTGCTTTGATCCTTTGTGCCAACTCTAGATATTCACTTTCTTTAGACTTCGCCTCAACATTTTCTAACTTCGTTTCCTCAGCCTTATTCTCCGATTTTTCGTCAATGTGTTTCTTATCTTTGTCTTTCATTTCTTAGCATCATCTCCCTTTTTCTTTGCTTCCGAATTAAGTTCGTCAGTAATATATTTTAGCACAGATGCAATCTTGGCATAGTCCATTCGTTCTGGACCTACAACACCAATACTCGCCATTATACCATCGGATAGGCTATAATTGGCTTTGATTATGCTATACTCGTTCATATCCTCACTCTTATTCTCGTCTCCGATAGAGAATACCAATTCACTCTTATCATTATTGTCTATATTTTCAATAATCTTGGTTATTTTCTCCTCATTCTCTATCACATTGAGGAATTTTTTTGCCGAATCTATATCTTTGTATTCTGGCGAATCAAGCAACTTGGTTGTATTGCCAAGTTTGTAACTACGAGTCTTGTTAATAGCAAAATCTTTAAGTATTTGTGTCAAACTAAGGAATAAATCTTGGAAATAATTAAGTTGATTATTAAATATTCTAATATATTCGTCGTAATTATCTAATATATCCTTAATCTTCTTGTTGCTTAGATTTTTAGTTAAAAACTTACTTGCATCTTTGCAATTATCTTCGGTTATCTCTTCTCTCAATTGGAAAGTGTTGTTAATAATTCCTGCATTGGTCTTAACCAACATCAATGCCTCACCAGTAATAATAGGAATTATATTAATAGCTTCGATTGTTAAAGTTTTATAATTGGATAGTTGCACAAATGTTGGATACTGAACAACTTCATTTATCTTCTTGGCCAGTGTGTCTACCACTTCCTTCAAATTAGATGTACGAGTCTTAAACTTATCTTCTACCAACGAAATATTTTCAAAATTAAGCGCATCATTACTTATTATTGTATCTACATAATATCTATACGCTTTGGTTGTTGGCACTCTTCCACCACTGGTATACAACTGCCTAAGGTATCCCATTTCTTCTAGTGCATTTAGCTCATTCCGAAGAGTCGCACTGGATAGCGTAGTAAATATATTGGTCTGAACACGCTCGCTGGTTATTGGAGACGCATTCTCTATATAATTCTCTACAGCACTAAGAAGCAACTGTTTTTTTCGTTCATTCAACTTAAAATCTGTTGTTGTAATTTCCTTCACAATTTCTCCCTTTTGGCACTTTATGATTTTAATTGTTAGCACTCTTTAACCTTAAGTGCTAATTAATTATATGCATATTATACGAATAAGTCAACAGTTTTATGCAACTTTTTTGAAATTTTTTGAAAAAATATTTATTTTCTATAAAAGTGCTTAATTTAGGCATATTTTAGGGTTTTTGCCATACAATGTATACATTTTTTTAGAATTTTTCTTCATAATTTTACAATATTATTGTTAATAACTATTTTTAATAGATTGCAGAAGTAACACTATAGCAAACTACTATATTTATTAAATATAAACATATTTATATAATATATATATCTTTATTAAGCTAAAAAATTTTGAACTAAGATAATCAATAATAATCATTTTACCTATAACCCGTTCGCAATTAAACACAAGCCTTACTAAGTCAAACCTATTTTAGAAAAAACTTACCAATAATTAAGTACAGTTTGTTAAAATGTATGGCAACACTAGTTATACAAACTATTCATTTTGACTCATTTTTTAATCGTAAATTTGTTATATTGCTAGCGCTATACTGTTAGAATAACATCAGTTATATTTAAGTGGCCATTAACAAAGTTGTATTTACAACTTATGATATTAAAATATATTTACATAATCAAAAAAAGCAGTATCAAAATAAGTAAATCTCCTACAATTGTCTAAATTTCAGAGATTCACCAAAATATTGATAATGCTTTCGATATTTTATATAAATTTAGATAATTAAAAATAGTTAACAAAAATGCTAAAGCAACTTATATATAAATTACATATTTAGCCCAATATAACTAATATAATGATGACATGAAGTTTATATATTAATGTCACTATAACTGACATCATTTATATTGTCTTAAGTTAATACACAAATACAGTATAGCAATTATAGTATCCAAATTGTCGGGTTAACGTCTACTTCTTTAGTAATTTTGCATACATTCTCTCTAGTTGTTTAGCATTCATCAGGATGGGTACTGGATACAGCGGATTGCCTTCTTTGTCGGCTCGTTTAGCTAATTCTGGAATATCTTCTTGGCGCAAATCATCAATATAAGTTGGTATGTTCATCTTAACATTCATTTCCTTAACCCACTTAATGAAGCTGTGGCTAGCATCAATATCTGCCATATCATTGTCTGCAACACCAACAATTCGTGCCAACTTGGCCAATTTTTTATAAATCTTAGGTTCATATTCTTCTAAGAAATATGGCAAAATAATTGCATTTGCCAATCCATGAGGCACTCCATATTTCCCACCAAGCGAGTGTGCTACAGCGTGCACATACCCCACATACGACCTAGTAAAAGAAATTCCAGCCAAGTACGACGCTCTTAACATTTTCGCTCTTGCATCGGCATTGTGACCATTAGAGTAACATTCATACAAATTGTTAGCAATCAACCTAACCGCCTCTTCTGCCTTGTCCCTAGTATACTTAGTAGTACTGTTGCCTATATATGCTTCAACTGCATGCGTAAGAGCATCCATTCCTGTAGAAGAAGTTAGATGAGGTGGCAAATTGATTGTAGTCTTATAATCGAGCACCGCATATTTAGGAATTAAATTAAAATCATTGATTGGATATTTGAAGTGTGTAGAATCATCGGTAATAACAGCAGACACTGTTACCTCACTGCCAGTTCCTGCAGTAGTTGGTACAGCAATCAACGTAGGCAATTGTTTTCTTATTTTTAATAAACCTTTCATTTTCTTTACAGACTGTTTTGGCTTAACAAACCTTGCACCTATTATCTTAGCGCAATCCATAACCGAGCCTCCACCAAATGATAATATTGCTTGGCATCCCTCAGATTTATATATCTTCAAACCAGCCTCTATGTTACTAATAGTTGGATTAGGTACTACTTGGTCAAATATAACCAATTTATATCCATTAGTTGTTAAATCATCCTCCAATTCTTTAGTTAGTCCCAAATTCCTAACGCCAGTATCAGTTACTAACATTACAGAGCTCACTTTGTTCTCTTGTAACACATTTTTAATTTCAGTCACACTGTCCAAGATCTTGGGTTCCCTATAAGGCATCAATGGCATAATCATCTTAAATATACCTTGATATATTCTGCAATAACACTTCTTAAAAATATTCATAACCATCTCCTATTTATTCGATCTTATACTCAACATTTCAAATAATATGAAACAGATTTTATTATAAATTTCTAGGCTATTTACTAACAATATTTGTATTTTGATCGCTATCAGCTTTGCTTAAAATAATAGATTTAATTCCATAGAATATTGATGTTGCAAGAATTATTTCTGCAGGATAATATAGTCCTAGGCATAATATAGAAAATAATCTACCCATACCGCCGAAATTGCGAAACAATAAGCACATATCAGACAAGAAGAACATAATACTGCCGGCAAATATATACCACTTGACAAAACATCCTAATTTTTTGTCAAAAATATTACTAATAGATTTGCTTAGCATTGCACTAATAATTAATGCGTAACATATAATTACAGGGAACATTCCCTTAAACTCAAAGTGTGGATATAACAAAATTATTAGCAAAGATATTCCAAATACAATTGCAAATATTAGACCATCTCTCCAATTTATTTTGCTTAATTGTAGATAAGAGATTAAAAACCATATATGACCAATAGCAAATAAACCTGCACCTATTGCGAAGTGTAAATTAATGACCACATCGCCAGCAAAAGCAAATGCTAACCCGACAACCATAAATTCTGCAAATCTTTTTGATTTTTTATCCAAATTTTTATTTTGGATCAACAATAAATAATCAAACAATCCACATGCAAAGAAAAGTGCACTAGCCATTATCTTGAATGCAAATATTTCTGAAAATACAATATACAAAACATCATATGTCATTATTGATAGCAAGAATAGACAATTATATAGTAATATAGTTCTATCTTCAAAGAGTGATTTTATTTCATTTTTCATAATAATCTCCTTTAGATTTTATATATCTATATACTATCACATTACATATTTTTTTACATTTATTTTGATACATATTTTCAAATATATTGATTTTTAACTTTATTTTGTTTATACTTTTTATAGTATATTACTATTATGTTTATTAATTTTAATTGATTTACATACTAGTTCAAAATATTATTAATTAAGGTAATTATGAGTAACAGTATAAAAGTTATAACAAACAACAAAAAAGCACATTTTAATTATTTTGTAGAAGATACTATCGAGGCTGGTATTTCACTATTAGGCCCAGAAGTAAAATCTCTTAGGCAAGGCTCGGCAAGTTTAGACGAGAGTTTTGTTTACATCACTAATAATTTGGAGGTCATAATAAAAAACTTATATATTAAGAAATTTGATTATGCCACAAATATCTCCTTTGATGAAAGACGTGATCGCAAACTTTTGCTAAAAAAATCAGAAATTTCTAAGTTGCTATCCAAGGTCCAAGAGAAGGGATACACCCTAATCCCTATCAAAATATATTTCAGCGGCAAATATGTCAAAGTAGAAGTAGGTATATGCAAGGGTAAACATACTTATGACAAGAAAGATACTTTGAAGCAAAAAGACCTACAGCGAGAATTAGAAAGAAATCTAAGCAAATATAACTAAGTAACTATGGTTTATCAAAATTCAATAGTTATATTAACCTATAATATAATCATTATTAATTCAAAATATTTAATTAAAATAATATTTTTGCTATTATTATGAGATAGATTATTAATCATAAATTTAATGTAATTATTATTAATAACACTGTTTAGTAAATTATATGCCAATAATATGGGTTGCATTTTTGACATTAATTTGATATAATACATATAATAGAATTATGTGTGTTGCACTATTCTATATATCCAAATATGGGGACGAAATGGTTTCGACAGGCTAATATAGATGGATTTTAAGCAAGTGGTAGGTATCGACTGCCTTATCAACGATAAATTCAAATTAAATGCAGATAGAAATACTGCTCTAGTTGCTGCTTAAGTTCAGCATTAGTGTCTTATCCTAGTCCTTCTCACAGACTACTATAAGGCATAATCGATGTGAGATACTATTAGTATTTGCCTAAAATACTATTTAGGAAAATTGTTTAGGCTAGTTATGGTATGCTTGTTTGTTGGCAAGCCATAGTGAAGTTATGCAACAAACTAAACTTGTAGAAAGAGATTGGTCGTTAGTTTGGACACGGGTTCGACTCCCGTCGTCTCCACCATAGTTTTGCCCCATTGGGGCTTTATTTTTTTACTAAGACGGGAGTCTTTGTGCTTTTAGCACATGGCGAGTTGCCACTCGCTAACCCGTGCCACACTCTGTATTCGGGCACCCGTCAGTTATACTGCCACCCGAAGAATATTGGCTCCTCTGTAGAGTATCCAACATTGACGACTCCCGTCGTCTCCACCATAGTTTTGCCCCATTGGGGCTTTTATTTTTTTACTAAAACGGGAGTCTTTGTGCTTTTAGCACATGGCGAGCTTTCGCTCGCAAACCCGTGTCACACTCTGTATTCGGGCACCCGTCAGTTTCACTGCCACCCGAAAAATATTGGCAAACACTTAACTTAAACCCATTTCTTATAAATTATATTATCGGAAGTTTTGTCTGAATGCACACGAGCAAAGCGAGTGTATATTCAAGCAAAACTGATGTTAATTCAATCAGGATGCCGTTGGGACAACGGAATTGCGATTAGCAAACTGATTTGCGAACAAAGAGAGCAAAACAACATCACATAGATTATTATCTTCGCTGCTTATAGTATATTTATTTTTTGAATACAACAACTATTTAATGCAAATCAAATCCACTCTATTTGCCTTGCTATAATTGTAAAATATTTGTAAAAGATAATAACCATACTATTTGGTGACTAAAAAATGATTTTCGACACAAAATCTTAAATTTGTCAATATTGTTTCATTATTTTTCTTCTAAATTAACCCACATCAAGTTATCATTATATTATACAAATATTTTGGAGGTAAAAATGAAAAGAATATATAATTATTTGGCAGTTTTATCGCTGCTAATCATTGGTACTGCTACACTTTGCTCTTGCGGAGTATCGTATCTATGGCAATCTGATTTTAGCGAAGGAAATAACAACGTATTCGGCATATATGGTACTGTTGTAGATAACGAAGACAACACCATAACTTTGAAAAAAGATGCGTCAGGTAATTATTCTGCTAGTACGTATTTTGGTCAAAAAAGTAAAAATTATGACTGGCAACAAGGCGGAATGAATGTAGAATTAAAGGTATATGTAGACACAAATGTTTTAACCAACGGCAATTATTTTGTGTGGTCACTCGCAATCAATGAACTAGACGGAACATATTTGACCGAATTGCCAGTGTTCTTCATTGGAACATCAGGCGGTGTGAAATTTGCATATAGTTTTACAGGAGTAGATGCCGACTACACAACTATTGCCAATTTAGAAAATTCTGCAACATTAACTAGTGGATACTATACCATTAATTACAAATTCAAAACCGAAGAAAATGGTGAAATTAAGGCTACTGTAACGCTAGTATCTGAGGGAGGTAATGAGGTTTATAACTCAGGCGAAAACACTTTCACTGTTATAGACCCAACAATACACGAAGGTAAAAATTATACAGACACCACAGTCGTGAAAGAAGATATGGTCAAAGGATTAAGATATTTGTGGTTAGTAAGAACAAGTGTAGATGTTAAAGTGGCATCTGTCGCAATAACAAAATAATTTATGTCACTTTATTACTGTGTAAAAATAATTTAGATACTAAATTTATTAATAGCTACTAATGCGAACCACTATAATATAACAAATCAATTTGCGCACTATTTTTATTTTTAACAACAAAGTTGATTAAATAGTCTAAAAATTAAAAACTTAAATAATCTATAATTAAAAGTTAATATTTGATAAAAATATATAAATTTATATTGATATTATAATAACAAGAATTCCACCAATTTTAGGTGGAATTCTTTGTTAAAAATAACAATATGAATTGATACTACGTATCATTAAATTATACACTGATACAGTGCTTATATTAACTATAATTATAAATTAACTATTTGTTAATTATTCGTTATGTTTTACTATAATTAGAAAATACTTTATGTCAGAACTATATGCCAACGCGAACGACATCCAATCCGCAAGTACAATGTCAAAATAATGTCTATTTATTGATTTTTCCTAGATTTCCAACATTCGACAATACACTACTCTCAAAATACTTAATTGTATTATCTGATTGAGATTCAAATATAGCATTATCTATACAACCATTTAATAAATCACTAAAAGACATTCCTTCAAATAGGTAATTAGCATAAGATCCAGGGATAGTATTCGCTTCATTTATATACAATTTTTGCTCATCATTATCAAACAAATAATCAAATCGGACCACTCCCCTCATTTTCAAATTTTTATATAGTAGAACAGACCAACTCTCTATTTTTTTCTTTACAGACGAGCTAAGCTTTGCAGGAAATTTACGGGTTAAACTTTCCATACCAATAATTTTATTTCCAGCCAAATATTTATCTGAATATGTCAGAATTTGATTTTTACTAATAGGTTCTTCAATAGAAGATATAATAAACTCATTACGAAATTTAACAACAGCAATATTATACTCAACAAAATTTTTTAATTTTTTCTCAACTAGTATATTTTTATCGTATTGAATAACTTCTAGAAGATTTTGCTGCAAATCATCAAAATTATTACAAACTGCGATTCCAATACTACTACCAAGGTTCGCCGGCTTAAGAATTACTGGATAACCAAATGATTTTACTATTTTTTTATCCAAATTAACATAATCATCAGAACTATTATAAGAGATATATGGCAAATAATTAATTAAGCTCAATCCGGCCAAATAATTCTTAAAAGTAATTTTGTCTAAACATAGTGAACTACATAGCATAGGACAATTAATACAGCTTATTCCGTTAAGTTGCATTAATGCAGCCACACTTCCGTCCTCACCATTAAGGCCATGCATTGCCAAAATTGCTAAATCAATTTGACAACGCTTTTTTAATTTGCCAAATTGATAAGTATATAGACATTTACTGTCGGCAGACATCGAACAACGTTTTCCTACAATCTCATATTCAAGAACATCTTCTATACTTACTTTTTGCGGTAAATAATACCATTTAGCATTTTTATCAATATATATAGGAATAACAGAATACTTAGAATCATCCAAATTGTTAACAACCTGAACACCAGTTATAATAGAAATATCATGTTCACAAGAAACACCACCAAAAATTACAGCAACATTAAGCATATAGCCCCCAAAATAAAACTAAAAATATCAATCACCTTATGACAATTAAAAATAATAAAACATATTGCCTTACTAAACCAAAAAATACACAAATATAAAACAATAAATTAAGTATATCCTAGTAATTTGATAAACAATTTATTTGTAAGTATCGGGTAAATCATTTTCAAAAATAACTAAAAATTTATCGTCCAATTCATTGACTGAGCTAAATATATTTTTATCTAGAGTGTCATAAGTTTTAATAATACAATCGGCGTTCGAACTATTTGCACCCTCTAAAAGTGCATATTTATTCACTTTGTTAATTATCCATATTTCATTAAATATATTGGCAGATAAAGCAGCCAGCCTATAATTAATATCATACTGTTCATTGCCCATATCAACCACTCCAGGAGTAATCAATATTTTAATTGGCTTATCTATATCTTTAGCAACTTTTAACATTGCCCCAAAGGAAAATTCATTTGAATTATAGGCATCCATAATTATCAACGCCCCACCAGGACCGATCTTAGGCTGCAATCTATTATCTACCGCTTTCAAAGAAGCAACACTCCTAACAACACTTGCGCTGTCAATACCCAACAAACGTGCACATGTTACTGCTAACGCTACATTTTGCAAATTATGTTCACCCAAAAGCATTGTGGATAAATATACTACTTTATTAGTACTTATATCATAATATGATAGATTTTGCTTATTATTTTGCATTTTATAATATTTATATATATTGTCATTTGTTTCGCCATTTTCACAATATATTGCATAGTTTATGTCATTGCTATTATTGTTTATGACATAAACGCCTATTTTGTGCCCATTATACTCATTCCATGCTTTATAACACTTTTTATCATTAATATTATAAATCACAACACCATTATTATCCATTAGATAGTCGGCTAGTTCATTTTTTGTTTTATAAATATTATCAACACTGCCAAATGTATCTAAATGTTGATTACCAATACTAGTAATAATTCCAATATCCGGATGAACAAGCCGACACAATTTAGCAATGTCTCCTTTTCGCACAGCCCCCATTTCTACAATTAAATAATTAACATTATCAAGACTAGTGCCATTAATATATTTGCATACGCCCATTAGTGTATTATAACTCATAGGAGTGGCTTTAACAATATAATCATTTTGCAATATTGAGTAGAGATACTGTTTAACACTTGTCTTACCATAACTTCCAGTTATACCAATAACTTTTAGATTGGGATAATTTGACAATTTCTTAATTGCTGCATTTTTATACTTTATTTCGTATATATATTCAATTAGTTTAGATATTGTAATTCCTATTAGATTAACTATTTCAAATATTAAAAGTGATAAATGAATATACTTATAGTCCAATAAAATTATCAACAATATTGCTATTAAGTATATTGATATTAATATCCCGATCCATCGCAACACCCGCTGTGTATACTTTAGTTTATTCTTTTGATAATTATACTTTTTTATATTCCAAAATAAATATATTTTATACACTATAGCTACTATACCTATCACAATACAAGCAGTATTGTATTCATTAATATATAATAGATAATTTAATATATCTATCAGTCCAATTATTACAAAATCAATTAAATAATTTGATAATAACATTTTGTAGCTTGTTTTTATCTCATACCTATTCATTTGAAAATAATAAATATGTATTTTTTGTAAGATTAATATGGTTGTTAATAATCCAATAAAAGCAATAATTTCAATCATATACCAAAAACTCTTTTATAATATTATTACAGATATATATATGTGAAAAAATAACAAAGTGTTCTGCTTTAGGTATGACTACTGATTTGACTTTACTTAAATATTTTTCATATTTTCTACACATATATATTGGGGTTGCAGAATCGTTTGTGCCCCAAATAAGCATTATATTGTTATTCATACATGGCAACAAATAATCCAAATGTTGATTGACAACCTTAACAAATACTTTTTGCATATTTGCTGATAATTGTCTATAGTCTTCACTCCCATTGTTATTAGATGATATGTGCAATTTTTTAAGTAATTTATATTTGTAAATTTTCAGATAGTATACAATGCTTCGCTTTGGCTTTAGTCCTGCGCTACCTGAAAGGATTAACTTATTAATTTTAATATCAAACATAGATGATAAGATTGTTACAACTCTTCCGCCAAATGAATGTGCAATTACATCTATCTCGTTTACTTTTTTTGATTTTAGGTAAATATATATTTGAGTAGCATATTCATAAATATCAAAAAAAGGTTTTGGACTGTCACTTTGTCCAAAACCATACATATCAAAACATATTATATTGTAAATATTTTCAAATAATTGAATATAAGGAGTAAATATTTCTTTTGTGCAACCCCATCCATGCAGAAGCAACAAACACTTCTTTGAACTCTGCCACTTGGTATCCATTTCACTTAATGAAAAAAATTGCAAAATCAACCTCAATTAGTATTATTTTGATACTCCATTATAATTGCGTCTGAGCCATCAGCATAATATTTATTCCGTCTACTAATTACTGTAAAACCAAATGATTGATACATATTTATTGCCCTATTATTAGTAGCCGATACCTCAAGAAACATTTTAGAAATATCATCTGATAGATATTCATATGCTAATTTTAGCATTTTTGTTCCCAGGCCTTTCCCCTGATACTGTGGCAACACAGCTATCCGTATTAGCTCCGCTTCGTTTCCTATCAGCATAACATCAATATAGCCAATAATTTTACCGTCAACAACACCCACAAATAAACTACATAATTCATTGTTGTAATCACGTGTTATTAAGTCGAGCGAATACATCTCTTTACCAAAGCATTCTTTTTCTATTATTTGAATATCAGCAAGCACATCCATATGTGCTTTCTTAATTACTAAATCCATTATATTTTTGCACCTTTATTAATTAACTGGTTTTCAGCTTGAGATAATTGCACATACAACGGCTCGATTGCAGCAGCATTGACAAAACACATTTCCGCACATTTCAATTCAATTGCCTTATCTAAGTATTCACTATAATTATCTAATAGTATACAACCATCACTTATATTATTTTCTTCCAACTGATACAACTTGCATTTACTGAACTTTTTCGTTACATCAATATTAGGTACCAGTCCAAAATCGATCAACCTGTTTTTTTCATATTTGCCATAATACATCATAGTACTAGTTGACTTAATAAGCAAAACACCATTAGTAATTATAGAATTAAATACATCAAAAGAATTAATTGCTATACATTTAGCGTTTGTAACAAAAGCAATACCTTTGATTGTGCTTAAACCAACCCTAATACCGGTGAATGAACCAGGCCCTACTACTACACCCAACACATCAATATCCTTGATAGTCAAATTGTTATTATCCAACAATAACTCTATTTGCGGTAACAAACTCTCTGACACCTTGTCTTCTAACACACTACTGTGCAGTTTGCCATCAACATTCAAATTGATATATGCTTTTGACTTAGTGGTATCAATCGACAACACCTTAGACATTTTCTTCCTCCATATTAAAAACTCTACCATCTCCATTATAGGATATAGTGATATTTAGTATTTGGCCCCTAATATAATGTTTGGCAATTGCTGGCCATTCAATAATAGACAAAGAATTTGGCAACGTAATCAGTTCCTCAAATCCCACCTCAACCAGCTCAGACTCATCCGCAATTCGATACAAATCAAAATGATTAATAGTCAAGTTCTTAGTATGATATTGTTTAACTATATTAAATGTGGGACTGTTTATAACTTCTTTAACACCTAATTTACGCAAAAGATACTGGGTAAATGTTGTTTTGCCCGCACCCAAATCACCCTGCAAAAGTATTATATTATATTTAGAAATGTTTTTTGCAATATTATGTGCAATGCTTTTTGTCGCTCTTAGATTATTGCTAATCAGTTTCATATAGATCCTTTTATTATTTTTATAAAATTTAATTAATGTCACAAATTAATTAATAATTGACAATAATTCCTATATTATTGTCACAATATTGCTATGTTGTGACATTATATTGATTTTGCTACACTCGCTATTTTATAACTTTTTCTATCAACTTTAACTTCTTTGGCTTTCTATTGGTAATGGTATACGCCGTTCTAATAGCATCCTTGTCTTCAACTGAAATCTTAGTATCTGAATATATAGTAACTAATTTATCTCCAGCAAGGATTCGATCCCCAACCGAAACATTAGATATAATTCCTTGTCTATATTTATCGTTGTCAACACGCTGCTTTAATTCCATTACAAACCTGGCTACATTCAGTGCATCAATATCTGATATATATCCAGACTCACTAGCATTAATGGTTGTAACATATTTAGATTCTAATAATTTGTCTGGATTGTCTATATATTCCGTAGCACCACCATGTGCATTAACTATTTGTTTTAACTTATCCTTTATCCCCTTATCAAAAGCAATGTTTACTTCACTCAAGGCAGCTGCTCTATCTACATTCTTTGCCATCATATATAAATTAGTTGCTAATTCTATAGAAATTTTCTTTAAATTATTTTCTTCTCCATCAATAGTCTTGATAACAGAATAGACTTCTTGTGCACAACCAACTCCTTCAGCCAGCGGCACATTCATATTGCTTATAACCGCCCAAACTTTTTTGTTGTCCAATTTCCCTATTTTAACCATTAGCTTAGCTAGTCTTATAGCGTCTCTTTTATTTTGCATAAATGCACCTTTGCCATATTTCACATCTAGCAAAATTATATTTGATCCCATTGCCAACTTCTTGCTCATAACCGAACTAGCAATAAGCGGAATAGAAGCAACTGTTGCAGTCTTATCACGCAAAGCATATATCTTTTTATCTGCAGTAGCTATATCCGCACTCTGCGCTATAATACTAGCGCCAGTTTCTTTAATAATTCTATTAAACTCATCAAATGACTTATATACATCATAGCCTTTGAAAACTTCTAATTTGTCTATAGTACCACCAGTTGTTCCAAGTCCCCTGCCGCTCATCTTTGCAACTCTAATCCCCATTGACGCCAACAATGGAGTTAATACAAGAGTCGTACTATCACTTACCCCTCCAGTGCTGTGTTTGTCCACGGTAGGATAACTAAATTTAATAGTTTTACCACTAGCCTGCATCGCCTTTGTCAAATAATAAGTCTCAGTATCGTTCATTCCATTAAGGCAAATTGCCATTAAAAGGCTTGACATCTCCGCATCACTAACAATACCCGATACATAGTTAGATACAACCCAATCAATTTCTTCTTTTGTCAAAGCCTGTCGCAATCGCTTCTTGTCTATAATGTTGTACATTAATATATCCATACTAATCCTCTTATATTACTATAACTAACTATTCAATATTCTATCAACGAGTGTAGACATTGTCAAATAATTTAATCTTTACTTAAATTATTAGTAATATAAAAATTTGTTAAACGTTAATTATAACGCTGTATTGCAAACATAATAACTATTATATTTCAAACATTATTAAGTTGTTTTAATTATTCATAACACCAAACACTACATCAAAAAGAGTGAGAGAAATTATTTCTAATAATTGTGATGCCCTAATAAATCATCATAATAATTATATACCACAACATATTCAGCCATTTAAGCAATAAACAATGTTTTACACACTTATTTTTGGTCAAAAATAATACTATGAAAACAATTTATTCTATAGTGTATTATTTATTAATAGGGGTTCTAAGTTGGATTATTGGCGTGCTTTTGCTCAGTAAATTTGTTTGCAATGGTTTAGCATTGATATTAGGTGCGACAGCAATTGCGATTGCTATCATTCTGATCGCATACTGCATTAACATCAAAAAAGAGCCAAAAAAAGAAAAGACAGTCAAAATCACTACCGATTTGCAAAAGTTACGGGATTATATGTTGTATTCTTCTCTAAGCGAAAAGATGAATTACTTAAAATCAATATTAAACGAATCAGATTACAAAAAATCCACCAACAATAAATATCTATATTACAAAAAATCAATTATATATCCAATTTTTAACAAAGAACAAATAGATTCTGGCGATATAATAGAAACAATTTCGAATTATTCTGACAAGTATAGTAATATTACGATAATTTGTATAGACTACGATAAAAACTCGATAGAATTAAGTAAAAAATTAGAAAAGCCAATTACTTTGATTAATATTAAAGAATTATACTTAAAATATATATTAGACAAAATATCAATCCCCAACCCACCTATTAATCAAACTCCTAAAAACAATTTTAATTGGTCATATATTAAACAGACAATGCTCAACGAAAATAATTGGAAAAAATATTTAGGATTTGGATTTTGCTTACTTATATTTGGAATATTTAATCGACAGCGTATATATTTTGTTGTATTTGCATCACTATTTTGGACTTTATCAATAATTTCTCTATCCAAGAAATTGTTTCGAAGATCAAATCAAAAATAAACACAGATATCTATATAAATCAGACCACATATACTCAAGTAACTTACAGGTTATTTCACATCATATTAGCGTTTGAGTTTTTGTTTATCATTTTTTTATAATACAAATTGCATTTGCAATGATAATCATTATTCAACTAACAAATCTATAAAAAATTACAATTATACAAATATGTGCGTGCTATATTGCAAATGATTTGCTTTTTCTTTAATTAAACAAAATAAAAATTAATCTAAAATTTATATAATTAGCAATCAAATAACAATATAAGACATAAAATTACAAGGCCATTTTGAATTTATTTGCCTCGTCTATCAACTCCTTAGAATGAAGCATAGCATATTCAGTGCTGTCTATTACACCTATCATTCTGCCGATTTCTTCGGTCCGCTCTCCCTCATTAAGCAATCTTATATTAGTATATGTCCTACAATTATCTTCTAATTTGTTTATTTTGTAGTGACCATCTGCAAAAGAGGCAATCTGTGCCAAGTGTGTAATGCATAGCACTTGATTTTTTTGTGATATTCTTGTAATTTTCTTGCCTACAACACTACCTGTATTACCACCAATTCCAGCATCAATTTCATCAAAAATTATCGTCTTATTGGGTTCATCCAAGTTAAGTATAGCCTTGAACGCAAGTGAAAATCTACTCAACTCTCCACCAGAAATAATTCTATCTAATGGTTTAATAGCCTCACCCAAATTAGCGCTGAACAAAAACTCAACCGAACTTAGTCCATTTTTTGTCAAATCGGATTCTTCAAACTCATCTTTGTTAGGCATTGTAATAGAAGCTTTGAATTGCGCATTTGGCATATTCAAATCTTTCAATTCACCAAGTAGCAACCTCTCAAACTCTCTCGCCTTTGCCACTCTAATATCTTGCATTTTAGTACAAAGTACATATATATCGTCAAGTAACTGTGTTTTTTCTTCATTTAATCTTGCCAATTCTGCATCGCAATTAATTAACATATTAAGCCTTATTTTTGATTGTTCAAGATATGCCAAAACATCAGAGATTGTACTGCCATACTTACGCTTCATATCTTTAATAATCTCTAATCTATCCATTATATTATTAACATCTTGATCAGAATAATTTATATTATTAATACACTGGGAAATTGACGAAACAATATCATCTAGTTCCCACCTCACAGATGTTAGACGATCTTTTAGTGAACCCACATCATTATACAATCCAGAAATTGGTGATAAATCTGAGATGGAGTTCTTGACTAATTCCACTACATCGACTCCACCCGCCAACTCATCATATGCCCCGTGCAAAGCAGTCACAATCTTTTCCGAATTAATCATCTCAATTCTTTTAGTTTCCAGTTCATCATCCTCGCCTTCTTGCAAGTCCGCATCTTCTATCTGATTAATCTCAAACTGCAATAATTCTATCTCCCTAGAACGCTGTCTTTCGTCTCCACCTAGCCTTGAAATCCCCCTATTATATTCGGAAAGCTTATTCAATTTATCCAATAAATCAACTTTTAATTTTTCAATTTCAGCACCAATAAACTTGTCTAAATACGCAATATGATTGTCTGCCTTAAGTAAAGCAAAACTATCGTGCTGACCAAAAATATCAAGAAGTTCTGCAGATATTTTGCGAAAGACATTCATTGTTGTCAATATCCCATTAAGCCTATATTCAGACCTACCATTTATATTAACCACTCGAGAAAGAGATACAGTCTCATCAATTTCGATATCAAATTCCTTAGCCACATTCAGCAATTTACTTCCATCCAAATCAGCAATATCAAATATAGCCTCAACCTTAGCATAGGGTCTGCCACTCTTTATTAAACTCTTATCTGCCTTTTCACCCAATAGCAAACAAATAGAATCAATCAATATAGATTTTCCCGCCCCAGTCTCACCAGTAAACACATTGAACCCATCTGTAAAATCAATCCTAACTTCATCTATCAAAGCAACATCTTTAATATATAATGATTTAAGCATACTTCCTCACTCAATCAATTTTGATTAAACGCATATAACAACAAATTATAAGAAATCGAATTAATAATATTCTAACAAATCTTAATATATTTGACAAATATTTTAACACACTTTCGAACATTTTTTCGACCAGCGATTGCGTTTGTAAAAAAAATGAAATAGCCCTTGGTGCAGACTATTTCTGTAATAAAAATAAAACAACAACAAAACAATAATTACCCTAAATAAATTATCTAGGTATCTATTATGCTATAAGTGACGCTATACGCTCACTTACCAGTTCGGCATCCGATTGATCTTTGGTTATAATAAGCACAGTATCATCACCATATGTAATACCCAATACTTGAGTAATTGCATACTCCCGAATTATGGAAGAAACAAATCCAGCCATACCATTCAATACTTTAACAACAAGCAAATTATTGACTACGGTGTTAGAGATAACACAATCCCTAAACATAGACAATGTCTTATCTGTCAAAGATTTAGTCGAAGAAGGTGTAGCATATTTATACTTCTTGTTATCCGAAATGATTTTGATCAGACCCAACTCCTTAATATCTCTACTAATTGTAGCCTGAGTAACATCATATTTCGCATTACGAAGTGCAGTCACCAACTCTTCTTGAGTCTCAATCTCATTGTTGGTAATAATCTCTAATATCTTATTGTGTCTGGAATTTCTAGCCATAATACCACCTTATGATATACCTTTGAAAAATAATTCTGCATAATTATAAACAAATATTTCTCAAATGTCAAAATAATTATACACCATTTTGTATTTTAATGCAATACTTTTTTGTATATTTATGCAAAGATTTTATGCATAATTATACATAAGAAAAATCGGCTAAATTAAGCCGATTTTTACCCATAGTAAATATTTATAAATTAATTTATTCACGAATTATTCATTAAAAACGCTTTGCTAAATCTGCCAAATCAACCAACTCTCGCTTCATAGTCGACCTAACAACTAACTCCGCCTTGCCCTCAGATGTATATTTACCTACAACTATAATGTAAGGCACACCAATCAATTCGGCGTCTTTCAATTTCGCTCCTATACCATCTGCTCTATCATCCAATAGCACTTCCACCTTCTTGTCCAATAAAGACTGATACAATGTTTCTGCTGCTTCTACGATATCTTTATCTTTCATATTTGCAATTACTATATCAACTTTGTAAGGAGCAACTTCTTCTGGTAACACAATACCATATTCATCTGAATATTGTTCCACTATTGCACTCATTGTTCGAGTCACCCCAATTCCATACGCACCCATTTGCATATATTGGCTCTTGCCATTCTCATCCAAATATTTGCACTGTAGCTCTTCGGTATATCTGGTGTTTTGTTTGAAAATATGACCTACCTCTATACCTCTAATGCTTCTTAATTCTCCGCCGCAAACAACACATTTATCTCCCGCTTGAGCCTTCTTGATATCTGCAAAATTGTCAATATGAATGTCTCTAAGGTTTGCATTTTCGTAATGATAATCTATTTCATTTGCTCCAATAATAAAGTTGACCATATTTTTTACTGAATTATCTGCTACTATTTCACAATTATGCAATCCAAATGGACCAACAAAACCTGCAACTGAGCCAATGTCTTCTATATCTTGCAATGACGCCATCTCTATATTCATACCGCCTACTGCTCTGATCAACTTGGTTTCTTCAACCTCTCTATCACCTGGGACCAAAGCCACAATAGTACGCTTACCATCTATCTTATACACAATAGCTTTAAGCATATCTTTTGCTACCTTGCCTAGAGATTTTGCTAGGTCATCAACAGTCTTTAACTTAGGAGTATGGCGTTTTGTTTTGTTTAGCAACTCAACCCCACTATTATCTACTGGGTGATAATCACATTCTGCTTTTTCTGTATTAGCGGCATACCCGCAGTCGCATACAATAATTTCGTCCTCACCAATATTGGATTTAACCATAAATTCTTGGGATGCATCTCCACCCATTGTTCCATTATCGGCATTTACAATTACAAAATCAAGCCCCAATCTATTAAAGATTCGTTTATAAGTATCAGCCATAATATTGTATGAATTGTCTAGCCCTGCTTTGTCAACATCGTAGCTATAAGCATCTTTCATTAAAAATTCTTTGCCACGCATTAACCCAAATCTTGGTCTGACCTCATCACGATATTTGTTTTGGATTTGATACAAAATTAATGGCAGTTGCTTGTAACTAGTAACAGCATCCTTCACTACATTGGTAAAAATCTCTTCGTGAGATGGCCCTAAGCATAATTCCTTTCCCGATCTATCAAACAATCTAAACATATCTTTACCAAAATGTTCAACCCTGCTCGCATATGCTTCTATTGGAAGCAAACTAGTCATTTGCATTTCACAAGCACCCGACTTATCCATCTCTTCTCTAATAATATCGCATAGCTTCCTTAGCATCCTTAAGCCTAGTGGCATAAACAAATATACTCCAGCCGATTGTTTCTTAATATACCCAGCCCTAACCATCAGTTTATGGCTTTTTATTTCCGCATCTTGTGGATTTTCTCTATATGTCTTAAAAAACATTTTTGAAATTCTCATAATTTTCTCCTACAAATTTTCTTCTATCATTTCTTCTATTTTATTCCTAAGCACAGTCACTTTGCCTTTGGTTTCTTCTAATTCTTTTATAGATTCTTCTATAATACCACACGCTTCGGTGTATTTCTTATAAGACTCATCTAAAGATATGTTTTCATCTTCCAATTCTTTAGATAATACTTTTAACTTTTCCAAATTCTTATCTATCATAAATCTTCTCCTCTATTGACACCATCTACTATTGCACTGATTTTACCGTTCATCAAGCTCACCTCTATTGGTTGCCCAACTAATACATCAGCCACACTCTTGATCAATCTGCCATTGGCAAATACTTTAACAAAGCCTTTGTCTGTCAAGGATGCTATATCATAATGAGCAAACTTACTCTTATAATCATTAATCGCAACCATTGTGGCATTAAGCTTGCTTAAGCACAATCTCTCGACCATAAATAATGATTTGAATAACTGATTCTTGGTCTGCAAAATTAAATTAGCAATTTGCTTATCATTACGCATATTGCATAACTTTATATCTTGAGACCTATCAATTATTTTCTGATTAATCTTATTAGTTGCATCATCCAAAATTCCTTGCAGCAATTCATACTCGTCGGATTTCTTATTTACCACCAACTCCGCCGCTGCAGATGGTGTAGGCGCTCTAAGATCGGACACAAAATCTATTATTGTATAATCAGTTTCGTGGCCAACTGCACTAACTAAAGGCTTACGACACCTAAATGCAGCATCTGCTACAATCTCAGTATTAAATGGCTGCAAATCTTCTATACTACCACCGCCTCTAGCCACAATTATCACATCTACTTTATCATAAGTCGAAAAGAAATCTATTGCTTTTGCAATTTCCTTATCTGCACCCAACCCTTGGACTTTGACTGGATATAACACTATATCCACAGTATCATTACGCCTAGTAGTGACATCTATTATATCTTGAATAACAGCACCTGTTTCGCTACTCACCACTCCAATTCGCCTAACCCTTGCGGGTAGTGGTCGCTTGATAGCCTCATCAAAATATCCTTTTGCTTCTAACTTAGACTTTAACTCTAAGAATTGTTGATATAACAAGCCAATACCAAATCTTTCTATACTAAAAGCATTAAAACTTAATTTGCCACCTTTGACATAATAGCTAACTCTTCCACCAACAACTACTTGATCTCCCACTTCAAAAGCAGGGAAAGAATCTGCTCCAAAAAGAACGCAAGGAAGCACACCCATCTCGTCTTTTAGATTAAAATATGCAATACCATTAGTTACTTTATATGTGCCTATTTCGCCGTAAACAAAAATATTTTGAAGCATTAATTCTGCATCAAAAATACTCTTAATATAATTATTAACCTGACTAACAGATATTGCATTCTCCACTATTTTTCTATATCCAAATCCTCAATTATTTTAGCAAGTATACCATTGATAAAACCTGCACTTTTGTCGGTAGAATATTTTTTTGCCAACTCCACCGCTTCGTTGACTACAATCTTAGTAGGCGTCTGCTTATAATATATCAACTCGTTAACAGCCAGTACTATAATAGATAGATCCAACTTAAACATATTGTCCACAGTATATCCCATTACCTGCTTAGCAATTATATCAATAATCTCTTGTTTGTGTTTTAGCACACTTAGATAATTAGTTTTAATAAAATCTACATTATCAGCGTCTAATTCAGATATGTTGACCACATACGTATCCATATCCATGTTCTCACCAGCAACAAAATTTTCGTAGGTAATACTATCTTTAGACTCTACAAACATATTCTCAAATACCAATTTGAACAATATATCTCTTGCGTTTTTTCTTCCCATAGTTATTTACTCCAGTTATTTTTTTAACATAATTATATAGTAGACATGGGCTTTGCAATAATTTGAGCTTACTCGTTAAATTATACTTGTGCGTAAGTATTAACAAATACTTTAGGCATCTACATCTAATAATAAAAGCTCAGATTGCTGATTTCCTTATATGCAATTTATCTACACAAACAGTATATGTTTAGCAAATTTCTTGTACAAGACATCATAAGCCTATCTGCCAAAAACAAAAACACCCAGTAGCACAATGTATCTATTGGGTGGATGAATTATTTATACTTCTGCATCATCAGACTTAGAAAAATCTACGCCTATTACATGTACATTAATTTTGTCAATATTAATGTCAATCATAGAAGCAATACTATTTTTAATGTTCTCCTGCACCCTATATGCAATCTCTGATACATTGTAGCCATAATAAACATTGATATATACGTCTACTGTCATAGAATTATTAAGATAAGATATCCTGACGCCCTCGGCAAAATTCTTGCTAAACCATCTCTTAAGAGCACAGCCATACCTAGTATCAATAGAACTAACACCCGCAATTTCTTTTGTCGCAAGGTTAATAACTGAATATATTATATTGTCCTTAAAAGTAATTTTACCTTTGGTAGGTCTTAACTTAATCTCATTGCTAGCCATAATGTTAACGCCCTCTACTTTTTCATACTAATTAAATATTATCACAATTTAATCAAATATGCAATTAGTTGTATCAATATTTATTTAATTTCTATCCGTATTCGCATTAATTTCCCAACAATGATACAAATTGCCCATCTCAAACTCTTCCCCCATTATCGCAGGAAGCACTGTTATAGCAGTATTTGAACGCTTTGTCGTCGCAAGTGGTATAATTATTCTAACTACTGGCTATTATAACGTCTCTTCTTTTTATTATATTTACTTTTGACTTATATATAAAACTTAGTAGAGATAATCTCTAACAAGATAAATTATTGTAAGGAAATGAGTTTGCATCGTTTAATATCTACAAATAAAAAAACACCCATATCCCAAACGCCTTTACTTATGCCAAAGCGGGGAATATAGGTATTAATATTTACAAACCTAAGCGCTAATTACACTTACGCCACAGTACTGTATCAGCTTTGCAAAATAATCTAAGCTACTGGAATAATTGTGATATTATCAATATCATAATTAGACTTTTGTTCTTGAATTAACTGAACTATTTGTGCCACCTCTGCCTTGCTTAGTTCCGCACTTTTTACAATTACTGTCATACTATCATTAAGATCAGACACAATTGCATCCTCAAAACCTTTTGCCTTAATCAAGCCTTCCAAAACTTGCTCACTACGCATTGCCGTAACAATTGCCAATTTTTCTTTCTCGGCATTAGCAATAGCCTCTTGACTAGAGCTGGCGCTAGTTATAATCGCCTCTAGATATAACAATTCTTGATCTCTAGAATCCGCCCTATTTGTTCGATAATTAGTAAAGAAATTAGTTGTAGTTGTGTTAGCATTAACTTGCTGAGTGTCATTATTTTTTATTATAGAATTATTAACTAAAATATTGATTGTGCCAGTAAGCAAAAGCAGCAAGCAAAACGCTGTAATTATAAAAAATCTTTTTTTCTTAGACATAAGTTTACTCCTTTATTTTCCAGATAATACTTGAATATTAGAACTATTGATATTGGTAAGAGATTTTACTGCTTGAACGATGTCAAGTTTTGTTTTGATATTATCTGCACCTTTGCAGACCACCAACACTCCGCTAATTTGTGGTAGAATTTCCTTAACAATTAATGGGATTTCACCAGATTCCGAATCTATTAGAATAGGCGTACTAACATCCACAGTATAAGAATTGTTAGTCGAAGATCCACTAGATGTATTAATTTTTTGCTCGGTCGAATTGGCCAAAACCAATTCTAAAGAACTAGACAATGTAATCATTACCTTAACATTGCTCACACCTTCTATGTTGGACAAAACACTGGCCAATTTTTGTTCTAGACTATTACAATAATCTATACTAGATACATAGTAGCCCTTAGCCGTAGTAGATGCAGTTGCAGATGATATAGATTTAGTCGTAGATGTCGAAGAATTGTATTTAAGGCAAAGCACACCTATTACTGCAATCACGGCTATAATTACAATGTATTTTATTTTGCCAGCAGCAGTTAATTTAGATATAGCATCTTTTAATTTAGTTATCCATTTTTTGTTTGCAGCCTCTTCTTTATCCATCAAACATTTCCTCTCTCACCCCTTATTCGTATAA
Organism: uncultured Clostridia bacterium; assembly: GCA_945921465.1. GTDB lineage: Bacteria > Bacillota > Clostridia > Christensenellales > UBA1242 > UBA11490. Next base: position 41,505 of record CAMEKS010000005.1, read on the forward strand.
TAGCAAACATCAAGTATTTCTTGGTTTGTTACTTTATCTTATTGCACAAACCATACAATTAGAACTAGTCCGAATTAATTAATTACAACAAAATATATATGCCTTACAAAATATGCCAAAATTGGTCATAGCCAGTGTTGCAATGTCTGCAAAATGGGTACCGACACAATAATTAAGATAATAAGACCGAATATAAAATTAATCGAATCCGCCATTTTGGAGCTAGAAGTATTGACCACATCTATCAACAATCCAAGTATAGCCACCCCAAATAACGACAGTAAAAATTGTGACATCAAAGCCTCCATATATGATAAATATTATTGATATATTTAATTTATATTAATACTAACTAACTACAAATGCTCTATTTATAGAACTAAAACTGTTAATCAAATAATCACAATATGCTATACACAAATTTTTTTAGTCTAAGCAGCTACAATGTTTCCGGTACATATAACCAAAGATACACACATCATAAACATAAAGCCCAAACCAACAATTATTGCTATAGGGAAGGCCAATAACTTAGATAATTTAGACAAAAGCGATGTGATTACAGAGTTCCCAATTAATTCGGTTAGAGATGCAAACAATTGCATTAATAATTTCACACCTAGCACATAGATTATAGGAGACAATATAGTTAACGCTAATAATATTATACCAGCCAAACCTACGGCATTCTTCACTAACATAGAACTAAGTAAAACATAATTAAATCCGTCAGATATATAAGAACCAATAATAGGAATATAGTTCTTTACCGCAAACTTAGTTGTAAATATGCTTACACTATCAAATTTACCTGCAGATATTCCCTTAATAGCAAATACACCACTAAATATTGTAAAGACAAATCCAAAAGCCCACTTAAACGCACTACCAAGAAACTCTATAAACTTGTCCAACTTAATCTTATTAGTCAAACACGAAATAATGATTAACACAAATGACAAAACATATATGGGATAAATATATGTTGTTATAATATTAGATGCGCCTGCCGACATTATGCTAGCAAGCGGCGTATATATCGCCACACTACTAGTCGCACCCATAGTAGTCATAAGCGTTAGCAGAATAGGAAATAAGATATTAATTATATTTTGCATAGAACTAAGACAAGTGTATACAACATCATTAATGCCTAAAAAAATTTTACCTAATAACAAAACAACTACACCGCAAGCCACAAAATTAATAATATCTGCCATGCCATCCTTAAATATATTTGGTGAAAAATTTTCAAGGCATCGACAAATTATAGATACGACTAGGATAATTATCAGAATTGGAAAAATTTTCTTGATATTAAAAATTAATAACTTAAATAAGTAACTCAATATAGTGTTAGCATCAATATCCAAGTTACCCTCTATAGCCGCACGAACTATCCCTTCAAAAGTCAAATTAGTCTCTACATCCAAGTTACTAAAAATATTTTCTAGTTCAGAATAATCAATGTTATCTATTTCAGCATATGTATCAAATATTACACTAGATAGAATGTCTTCGGCATTGTCATTATTGGCAGCAACAAACCTATGTGATGACATTCCAAATAAAGAAAGGAAAAGAAATATAGCAATCAAGAGAATATATTTTGCCTTGGCCAATCTATTGCGACGCTTAAGTCGCAGACTATGAGAATTGTTAAAATAATTAAAACTCAAAAACGCAGACCTAAAACAAATTGTATTTTTTGATAAAGATACTGATCTCATAGCATACCACTAATCAAGTCAAATAGAGATTGAATTATAGGGATAGCCAATGCCAAAACACTAATTTTACCAGCAAACACAACTTTGTCTGACATAGAGCCGCAACCACTATCTTTGCAAATAGAACTAGCAAACTCTACCAGATAACCAATCCCTATACACTTCAAAATAATACTAAAGTATTCTTGATTAATACCTGTTGCAGCAACAATACTATTGTAAAATCTTAACAAAGTACTAAAGTAACCAAGAACATAAAACAAAAGCAGCGCCGAAGCAACTACTGTAATCAAAACAGCGAACTCGGGTCTTAATTCTTTGGTAATAGCAATTACAAAAACTACTATGATGGCAAGTATAACAATCTTGATAATATCCATACTTCACCTACCATACATATTAGAAGACAAATAGAGATCGGATAGTGTCAAATAAATTACTAATAATATCAATAACCATAAATAGCACAACTATAACACCAGCCAAAGTAGACAGCATAGCAATCTCATCTTTGCCAGACATCTTAAGGACTTGATTAGCAACTGCAGTAATTATACCTACCCCTGCTATCTTAAAAATTATGTCTATACCCATAGTCTCTCCAATTGGTTAATATCTTAATTCAATCAAATAAGCAATACCAAGAAAGCAATGCCAAATATAATAATTAATTTAGAACGAAGCACTCCTTTTGTCTTATATTCTTCTTTGGAGTTGTTATACATTTTATCCACTTTTGATACACATATATCAACATATTCAATCTCCCTCATTATATCAGACTTGCCAAAATTGAATAAAATATCGACAATTTCGTTTTTTAGGCTATTGTCTAGTATATAAGGCATATTGTCATATGAGATAGGTATTTTTGTCATATGTCGCATATATTGTGACATATGGCTATATGTTTTGGATATAATTTCTTCATAAGGCATTTTCTGAAAACTAACATATTGCTTGTATATTAATAGCCAATCATATAGTTCTTTTAATATTTTTTGTCTTGCTTTGTAATAATTAACATTAATATATGCTATCAGCATAACGCAAAGGAAAATAATTAGAATTAACAGTTCTTTCATATACCTATACACTCTAAATTTTCATTATAAATACCCAACATTTCGCCTGGTTTAGAATTAGCACCAAGCAAAATGTATCTATCAAACAATTTGTTTTCTAGTATTTTACTTAGTTGTGGTTTGCATCTTATATCATTGATATTGCTGGCATGTACAGTCGCTATTACACTAACACCACTTGTAATTGCATTTGCTATGTAATCAATATCTCCACTGCCAATTTCATCAGTAATTATTACATCTGGTCTAAGTGACCTAATTCCATTATCAAAAGCATACTTCTTGTTGCAATTAGTTAGAATATCGCAGGTAGGTATATTACTTATCCTATCATTAACACCAGTGATCTCACACCTTTCATCTACTATTAACAAATTAATATATTTATTGTGTTTTAACATTTGTTTTGCTAAATCTCTGATATATGTTGTTTTGCCTGCACCGGCAGGTGAGAGTACTAATGTATTATATATTTTATTATTTGATGCTATGTATTGATATGTGCTAAGACTACAGTTATTAACGCTATGCGGAACACGAATATTAAGCGAATTAATGTTTTTGATAGTAACTAACTTATCACCATTGTATACAAAATCACCAGCGACGCCAATTCTTACTCCCCCTTTGTATGCAATATATCCATTAATAATTTGATCATTTATTGTATACAAACAATTATTGCTGGCTACCTCAATTACCCTATCTATAGTAGATTGTCTACAAATAATTGCGCTACCGACATTCTCTGTAATTCCATAATTCGCTAGATAGTGATATTGGCCACATACGCCAATAATTATTGGACTATTTAATCTTAACCTTAATTCGGTAATAGAGTTATAGTCTATATTATTGATTGCATTTTTTATTTCTGAATTTAACAAATCTAACAACATAGTATACCTCCACTACACTAATAATAATTTCAATTAACTTATTATATCTATTACAACACTTTAACAACTTGTATTCTTAATAATCTATTACTCTATATTTTATTGCTCTCAATAAACATTAATGCTGTAATGTTCTACAATTATTTAGTCTTATGTCAATTTGTTACAAAATAAGACCAATATTTTTTATACCTATACATTTTTATAAAAAAAACTCATTCTAACGAATGAGTAAATTATTATAAAATATTTATATGCAAATTGTAGAATATTGATAGTATTAAATTGAATGTATTGTAATGTTGCATTAATACCACTACTTAGTTTGATTTTTCAATGTTTCTCAAATAATTTAAGATTTGACATGTAAGAGATGTATACGGATATATAATAGAAATATTTCATATTTACACTAGCAAATAACAACTTGGTATATTTTATATTCTATTCAGGCATTCTAGATAAATATTCTTCATCTTCAAAGCATCTACTGCCATTATTCCTCGACTCTCACAAATAATCGTTGGGTTAATTCCTAATTCTATAATTGCCTCGGCTAATGGTTGAAATTCTGGACCAAATACATTGTCAACAAGGGTTAAGTGTTTTATTTCACCTTTGGCACCATACTCTATTTTACTAAAATGTATGTGACAACTATTAATTTTGTCAAAACCAAGTTCTTTTATTGCTAAATTGAATATATCCATATAATCTTGTTTGGTCTTTAAGCAACCTTGTCCCAAAGCATTTATATGGCCAAAATCAAATGTAGGGATAAATTGATCAGATAGTTTACAAAACTCTATTATTTCTCTATAAGTACCTATTTGTGCTTGCTTACCCATAGTCTCAAGGCAAACTCTAATGTCCGAATACTCTGGATGCTCGTGCAATACTGTGGCTAATTGTTTAAGCCTATCAGTTGTTAATTTTATAGCCTCTTCTCGACTCATCTTCCCACACGAAGCTGGATGAACTACTAACTTGGTCCCACCGAGCAAGCGTAATTTGTAAATAGAATTAATTACATACATTATGCTTTTTTCAGCCTGTTCTTCGGTTGGGGTAGCAAAATTAATGAAATAAGGAGCATGTACGGATATTTCTATGCCATACTTTTTCATTTCTTCACCTATTGCTATTGCAGTAGAATCACTTAGGGTAATACCCTTACCAAAAGAATATTCGAACAAATCTAATCCTAATTCCTTTAGCCATTTTGCAGCTTCTATTGTTTGTTTATGCCCACTCGCATAGAAGCTTTCACAATTGCCTGCTGGTCCAAATTTTACCATTATTATCACTCCATTAAATAGGTTTTTATCTTACACACATTATCCTTATTGGCCGCAACGCCCAACAATGTGCCATTGTATGTAACAAATGCAGTATCGTATTTGATAGCACTTATTGAAATGCCCGATTTTAGTTTGTTGTACTGTTCCGAAGTAAGTTCAACTCTAGGAATTAAAGGAAATACATCTAGTATATTATATAAATAATCATCTATTCTTGTATTATCGGCTAATAAATCTTCCAATTTGACCGCTTTGTTTATATCAAAGACTCCAGATTGAACACGCTCTAAGGATGTCATAGTAGCATATGTCCCCAATGCGGTGGCCATATCCCTAGCAATACTACGAATATATGTACCACTAGAGCATTCTATTTCTATCTCAAACGATGAATTGTCTATTTGCTTAATTACATCACAACGTTTTATCTCAATAACCTTGGGACTCAATTCTACATTTTCCCCAGCTCTCGCTAATTTATATGCTCGTACTCCATTAACCAGCTTAGCACTAAATTGAGGCGGAACTTGTGATATTTGACCAACCATAGTAGCAGCAATCTCTTTTACTTTAACCATACTAGGAATATTGTCTGATTGCAAAATAATTACACCATCACTATCTAGAGTATCGGTTTGATATCCAAATGTAAATGTTGCCTTATATATCTTGTATTTATCTAAGAAATAGTCGAACATTCGAGTTGCCTTGCCTATTGCTATAGGCAGTACGCCACAAGCCATAGGGTCAAGAGTACCCATATGTCCGACTTTGTCTAGATGATACCTCTTTTTTAATGCCGCAACCACCCTAGAAGAAGTCATACCTGACGGCTTATAAACATTAAGGAATCCTATCATAAAAATTTTCTTGTAGCCCTAATTAATTTATTTATTACACTATTGCAAGTGCCAAAAATATTACATCCCGCAGCATTTGCGTGACCACCACCACCAAACATACCTGTTAGTTTAGAACAGTCAACATTGCCTTTGCCACGAACTGATACAGCATACAAATTAGGCTTAATCTCGCTAATCAATATACCAACTTCGACTTTTTCTATGTTAACACAATAATCTACCAAGCCAAAACTTTCATTGTTTGACACATTGCATTCTTTGAAATTAGTGGATTTTAGAAACATTATAGCCAACTTTCCATCTAGATACAATTTCAAATTCTTTAGTGCAGTCTGCATCAACATTACTTGGCCATAAGATCTTCGTTTGAACAAGAAATAATTGGCTTTGTTAAGGTCAAACTTGTATCTAAGCAATTGCCCTACCACCTTATGAGCATCGCTTGTAGTGTTGCTATGCTGAAAACAACCTGTATCTGACGCTATAGCGGCATACAATGCCATAGCAATCTCCCTATCCGGCTTTACCTTTATAGCCTTAAAAATATTATACAATATTTCACCAGTACTACTGCAATTAACCACACAATTAACCATACCAAAATTATCATTAGTAATGTGATGGTCAATGTTAATTCTATTTTCAATTTGGTTATACATCACGCCATATTTGCCTAATCTGCCTAAATCAGCACAATCTAGTGCAATAGCAGTATCGTATTCCCGTAGTATTGGATTATTAAATTTATTAACATTCTTAATAAAATTGTAATTGATAGATATATCGTCTGCATCACAATACATATCCGCCGCCTTGCCCATCTTCTCTAAATACATCTTCAAGGCACATGACGAGCCTAAAGAGTCGGCATCAGGACGGATGTGGCAGAATATAGCAACATTCTTAGCATTATGCAATGCATCAAAGATTTTACTATTAATTTTCATCTAAGTTATCCTTCTTTAGTTCTCCTATCTTATCTAGCACTGCATCGATTCTTGCACCATATTCTATAGAATTGTCTAAATAAAAATCTAAGTATGGTACTTTACGAATATTTAGTTGTGCTGCTAAATTTTTCCTAATATAGTTGGCAGAATGTTTGATTTGATTAAGTACTTCGTCCTGTTTATCTTTGTTAAATACACTTAGATAAACCTTGCATATCTCTAAATCCTCGGTTGTACGACAATCCGTAACGCTAATTATCTCATCTTTTAATAAAGGATTGTTTAACCCTTTGATAACACCGCCCAAGATTTTCTGAATTTCCGAATTAATCTTTAATATCCTACTACCCATTTTGTCCTCCTATATTTCTATTATCTTATTTGCTTATTACAGCAAAATCTAATCTAAATGATATAGAGCCGCTTATGTTTTTCGCTAGCGACTCCGTCTACTGTCGCAACCTTCCGCTAATTCTTATGTCGTCTGATTGAATTGACATCAGTTATATACAAACAACCCATTCGGGTAAATTTGTCTCTAACTTCCAACAATATTGTATGTCGTAGCAAATATATTAAATATCAAATTGATACACCTAGCATATTATCTTGAATTCAGTCTACAATTCTCAAATTATTATAATTTGCTTATACAAGGACTAATATTAGGCTTTTCGCTCTACTTCTTTCATCTCGTAAATTTCTAATATATCGCCTACTTTGATGTCGTTATAATTCTTTAATTTAATACCACACTCATAGCCTTGCTTCATTGTCTTAACTTCGTTTTTACCCTGTTGCAATGTATCAATTTCTGTGTCGAATACTATTACATTAGATCTAAGCAACCTAACCTTTGACTTATTATTTACTACGCCATCTGTAATATAACAACCCGCAATTGTTCCAACAGACGAAATCTTAAATGTCTGCCTTATCTCAGCGTGACCAATTACTTTTTCCTCGTACTTAACCGTTAACATTCCGTTAATAGCAGCCGTTACATCATCTACTGCATCATAAATTATACGATACAATTTAATCTCTATGCCTTCACGTTCTGCCATCTGGTTTGCTTTAGCCTCTGGCCTAACATTAAATCCTATAATAATAGCTTTACTAGCCTGAGCAAGCAATACATCACTCTCATTAATTCCACCTACAGCAGAGTGAATAACCTCTACTCTAACTTCTTCATTCTGAATCTTCTCTAGAGTTTGTTTCAATGCCTCGGCACTGCCTTTAACATCTGCTTTGATAAGAATATTAAGTACTTTCATCTCGTTATCAGCTGACTTCTGCAAGAAATCTTCTAGAGTAATGCCAGAACTTTGTCTTGCTTTGGCTAATTGCAACTTTGCACTACGCTCTTCTATAATACTCTTTGCCATTTTTTCATCAACTACGTGAACCATATCTCCAGCCTCTGGAACGATATTAAATCCCAAAACTGATACAGCCATACTAGGTGTAGCCTTTGCCACATTCTTGCCAGTGTAATCCACCATAGCTCTAATTCTGCCACTAGCAATACCAGATACGACAAAATCACCAATATGTAGCGTACCATTCTTAATAATTATAGTTGCAACAATTCCACGGCCCTTATCTATCTTACTCTCCAAGATATGACCGCTAGCAGGAACAGTTTCGTCTGCCCTTAAATCTGCCATCTCGGATACCAGTAGTATCATTTCTAATAGTTTATCTATGTTCTGATTAAATTTTGCAGAAATAGGCACACAAATTGTATCCCCACCCCACTCTTCTGGCAAAATATCATATTCAGTTAACTGTTGTTTGATTCGTTCTACATTAGCCTCTGGCTTGTCTATCTTGTTGATAGCCACAATCATAGGCACCTTGGCTGCCTTGATGTGATTGATAGCCTCTACTGTCTGAGGCATAATACCGTCGTCTGCCGCAACAACCAATACTGCTATATCAGTAATCATAGCACCACGGGCACGCATAGATGTAAATGCTTCGTGTCCTGGGGTATCAATAAATGTAATCTTCTGCCCCTTAACCTCAACCGAGTATGCACCAATATGCTGAGTAATTCCACCGGCTTCACTAGCTATTACGTTGGTCTGCTTGATAGTATCTAGCAACATAGTTTTACCATGGTCTACGTGTCCCATTACTGTTACAATAGGAGGTCTACGAGTTGCTGTAGCATTTTGGGTGCTGAACATTTCTTCTAGTTTTTCTTCCGAAGTCTTCTCTATATTCTTCTCTAATTTAACTCCAAACTCATTGGCAACTAGTTCGGCTGTATCAAAATCTACTACCGAGTTAATATTAGGCATCATACCCAACATCATAAACTTCTTAATCAATTCAGGAACTGGTTTACCAATCTTTTCAGACAAAAGTTTTACAGTAAGATTTTCTGTAGTAATTATTGCTTTGTCAATTACTATTTTTTCTGGCACAACGACTTCTTTTTGTTTCTTGTTCTTTTGTTTCATTCTGCCTATTACTCTTACTTCGTCATCACCATTATCGTAATCATCGATGTCTACATAGCCCATTTTTATCTTAGCTTTCTTAGATAATTCCTTTCGTTCGGTGTCAACTTGCTTAGTCTTATTTTTGTTACCAAATTGCCTTTCAGGCTTAGCAATAATTATATTGTCGCTCATTTCTAACTTAGACATCGACCATGAACTTGACTTCTTAGAAGATCCTGTATCATCCTTTCGAACTGGCTTGTCGCCAAATGGTTTCTTGACAAATCCGCCATCAGATTTTGGAGCAAATTTACCATCACGATTATCCCTATTTATACCCGATGGGCGTTGCTCACCATTACGATTGCCACCAAATTGTTTATCGCTATTGGATCTATCAAAAGTCTTTCGTTCTGAGTTTTGTCTATCTCTAGGTTGCTTATCTATCTTTTTGCCAGCATTTGGTGCCATAGCCTCTTCAAAATTAATATCTGGCTCGGCTGGCGTAACGGCCTTAACAGGAGCAGCAGCTTTGGCTTCTGATTTAGAAAGCGCTACTTCTCTATCCTTTAATGATTTGCAAAAAGTCTCTATTGCTTTTTTGGATCTACCCAAAGATATAGCAAAAGACTGTATATCGCCACCCTTTGCCAATATACTCTGCAATGTTCTCAAATTGTCAAACTGAACTTGTTTGTTCTCTTGTTGATGCTGATTACTCAATTTTGTACCTCTTTTTTATATAATTGTCTAATTGCATTCGCCAAATCATTGGATGCAATACCTATCGCTTTGCAATTAGTAGTCCCTAATACTTCGTCTAGATTATTAATAGTCAACATATCACAGTCTGGCTTGGCTTCTATAATTTTGGAAACCTTTTTCTTACTATTGTCGGCTAGCTTAGAATCTATTATTATCATAAATATTTTGCCAGACTTGACTATACAATTATCTACTCCGAATATTAAGTTGCCGCTTTTTCTAGCAAAGCCTAAATAGGCGATTAATTTATCCTTCATTCAATTCTACCTTTTTCAAATCATCATAGATTGTTGCTGGCAAATTGCATTTGAACGCTTTGTTTAACAACTTGCTACGACAACATCTATCTATACATTCCTCAGTCTTGCATACATAGGCACCTCGCCCCTCGGCACGCGGCTGATTAATCTGATATGCCTCATTGTCTCGGGATACAACAACCCTAATTAATTGTTTTTTGTCACGCATTTGCCTACAAGCAATACACATCCTTAACACTTCTTTTTTCAATGCCTAACCACCTTCGATTTATTCTAGATCTTCAAAAGCATTATCCTCAAACAAATCACTTGTCTCTGATGTAATAGTCTCACTGTCGGTTTCTACTTCATCTTCATCAAAATTAAGCGAAGGTACTGCGGATTTTGCCTTTACATCTATCTTCCAGCCTGTTAACCTTGCCGCAAGTCTAACATTCTGACCACTCTTGCCTATAGCCAAAGATAACTTGTCATCAGGAACAATAACCAAAGATGTCTTGTCATTATAATTTAACTCTATATGCAATATTGTAGCAGGACTAAGTGCTCCAGCAATAAACTCTGCAGGATTTTCGCTATAAGGGACTATGTCCACTTTCTCGCCACGCAACTCATCAATAATTGCAGCCACACGCAAGCCCTTGTTGCCCACGCACGCTCCTACTGGATCTACATTAGGATT